>NZ_FTMS01000003.1 GCF_900156105.1 Alkalispirochaeta americana | reverse complement strand
AGCCTGTACTACTGGGCCAGGAGTTACGCCGGGCAGCTGAAGAAAGGTGACGACTATATCGAGCTGACCCCCTCGGTCTGTATCAACCTGCTGGATTTCGAGATCTTCCCCCAGCTTCCCGGCTATCATAGCTGTTTCCAGATCACCGAGGCCGACGCACCGGAGTATGTGCTATCCGATCACCTGCAGATCCATTTCATCGAACTGCCCAAGAATCACCTGAAAAGCACCGGTGATGTGAAGGACAAACTTGATACATGGTGTTATTACTTCGAGCACGAAGGCACCGTGGAGGAGGAGGATATGACGCTATTGCTGAAGGACAACCCTGCTCTGGGCAAGGCCCACAGAGTCTACCGCACCTTTACTGCCGACGACGAGCTTATGGACATCGCCGAGGCGCGTGAGAAATGGCAACGCGATGTCAGCTCGCGGTTACGCAGCGCCGAGCAACGCGGCAAGGAAGAGGGCATGCAGCAGGGCATGCATCAGGCTCGTCGTGAAGATGCCCTGAAGATGCTGAAACGCGGGTTCCCCCTTTCCGACATCGCCGAGATCACCGGCCTTTCCGAGCAGGAGATCGGGGATCTCGAGCGATCAACCTAGCACCCCTTCTCGGGGCGCCTGTGAGTTTAGCCTGAGCACGAGTGATTGGAGGGGAGCAGCAGGTTGCCCCCCATTCCGGGCCGCCTTAAAACTGGTAGGAAATATGTCCTCCGCCAAAGAAGGAAAACTGCACCCCTTCCAGGGTGAGAGAATCTCGATCCCATCCATTGTCGTATGAACCGTACGACTCAAGGGTGACATCTCCGGCGTAGTAGCGCAGGTTAAACATATCAATTCCAACCAGCAGGTTGGGAGTGATGGCAAAATCTACACCGCCCCCAAGGGAGAAAACAGCTATCTCCGTGGTCAGCTTGTTCTCTTCGGTGTCGTCCTCCACAACTTCCACCAACCCGCCGACAGAGGCAACCCCGTACCATTTGGCTCGCTCAACCTGGGACCCGAACTTGATACCCGCCATGACATGGCTCACCGTTCGCTCGATATTATCTTCCCATCCCTTCGGGTATTCCAGGTTCAGAAGAAGCGCCGATGAATAGATCGAAGCTTCAAATCCGACGTGGTGTCCCCAGAAACCAATTTTTCCGCCATGCCCATGGGTGTCGTAGAGATCGGAGAAACCGATCCCCAGGCTCCATCCCTGTACTACCGGGATATCCTGACGGTGAGAAAAGGGATCGGCAAACAGAGATTGCCCATTCACTCCAACCAGAAGGCATGCCATCGTGGTGATCAAGATCGTTTTTTTCACAGATTCTCCTTTTTGCACAGTGGTGAGCTTAGTATGCGCGGGAGGGTATGACATAAACTGTCACAGGATGAAAAAGGCCTGAAAGAATGCGTGAGTGATTGGAGGGGAGCCGAAGGCTGCCCTGCCGGGACCGGCAGGGCCGGAGCGGGTAGCGGAGCCCCGCAAAGCACGACCCGAGCAGGCGCGAGGGGCACGCCCTGCCCTGGTTCTGGAGGGGGAGATCGGCGATCGGTTCTGTGATCGCCGACTATCTGGTAACGGCTTGTTCTGCTGCGGCGCGTTTTGCGGCAGAAGCCGAGAGGACCTGTCCGAGCACGGCCAGGGCCAGGAGAGCGATACCAATCAGGTCCATGTGAATGTTCGGGATGATCAGCATCAGGGCGGCCCCCAGGAAACAGGCCCGTTCCCAGAGTCTGGTGGGCGACAGGAAGTAGCCCTGCACCGCGCTGGCAAAGGCCACTACTCCGAGGCAGGCTGAGGTTACGGCAATAACGGCTTGCAGGGGGGTAACATTGATCAGGAGCAGTTCCGGGCTCATGGCGAATATGAAGGGTATGAGAAACCCGGCTGATGCCAGCTTGAGTGCCTGCAGGCCTGTTTTGAAGGATTCTCCGCCGGCAATGCCGGCACCGGCGTAGGCAGCGAGTGCCACCGGTGGTGTGACATCGGCGATCACACCGAAATAGAGGATGAAAAGGTGTGCTGCGATCAGGGGAACGCCCAGCTGTACCAGGGCCGGAGCAGCCATGGTGGCCAGAACGATGTATTTTGCCGTGGTGGGCAAGCCCATCCCGAGAATGATCGAGGCAAACATGGTGAGAAGGAGTGTGGGAAAGAGTCTGCCCCCGGCCAGGCTCACCACCAGGTTGGCAAAGGTCAGGCCGAGGCCTGAGAGGGTTACGATCCCCACGATTATTCCTGCGCAGGCGCAGGCAGCGGCCACGCCGATTGCCTTGATGGCGCCGTCCTCGAGGGCCAGAAAGATATCACGCCATCCGATGCGGGTATGCTTGCGTAGCATACACACAACAAGGGCAAGAAGAATGCTGAGAAAGGCGGCCCGCAGGGGAGAGTAACGCAGCAGGAAGAGCACCACCGTCACCAGCGGCACCAGCAAGTGGAATCCTTTGAGGAAGGTTTCCTTACAGCGCGGCAGATCCTCCTTGGGGATTCCCTCAAGACCGCGCTTGGAGGCCTGGAGATGGACCATCATCATGACACCGAGATAATAGAGCAAAGCAGGGATAACGGCGCTTCCGATTATCCTGATGTAGGGGATGTTTGTGAACTCCGACATGATAAAAGCGGCCGCGCCCATTACGGGAGGGAGGATTTGCCCGCCCGTGGAGGCGGCTGCCTCGACAGCTCCGGCAAAGTTGGCGTGGTAGCCGACCTTTTTCATGAGGGGGATGGTGAAGGCTCCGGTGGTGACGGTGTTGGCGATGGAGCTCCCCGAGATGGACCCCATGAAACCGCTGGCCAGGACGGCTGCCTTTGCAGGCCCGCCCTTTTTGTGCCCCGCAGCGGCAAAGGCGAGATCGATAAAGAACTTTCCCACCCCTGTGACGTCCAGAAAGGAGCCAAAGAGGATAAACATGAAAACAAAACTGGCCGAAACCCCCAAGGGTGTCCCGAAGATACCCTCGGTTGTCATGTAGAGCTGATTGATCACCCTGGCCGCGCTGTAGCCCCGATGGCCGAGCGCACCGGGAATATAGCTCCCGAAAAGGGCGTAGGCGATAAAAACCAGGGCAATGAAGGGCAACTCGGGGCCGATGCTGCGCCGGGCAACCTCCAGCACCAGCAGTACCGTGATCAGTCCGAAGACCATATCAACCGGGGTTGGCATGCCGCCCCGTCGGACCAGGCTCTCGTAGTTGAAGAGGATATAGCTTGTCACCATAACCCCGGCTGCTGCCAGAAGCCAGTCTATCAGGGGGATGCGATTCATCGCCGATTTGCGACTGGGCGGGTACAGCAGGAATCCCAGGACAAAGACAAACAGGAGATGCACTGCCCGTTGCTTCATGGTAAGAAGCGTGCCGAAGCCCGCCGTATAGAGATGGAAGAGTGACATCACCACTGCGCCCAGGGCGACCACCATGGCCAGCTTCCCCGCCAGCTTTCGCATGTGCGATGAGGCCTCAAACTCGGCCAGGGTCTCTTCAATATCTATTTTTTCGTCAAAACTGTCGTGAATACTTGTTGGCCGTTCTTCCATACGCTGCTGTGTCCCCCAAAAAAGACAAAATTCCAGAGAGCTCTTCTCGCCGGTTCCACACGAACCAGCGACCCTGGCGAAAACAACTCCGCAAGTCTGATCTCTCCCCCTGGTGGTATCCAAAGACGGTGTTCGGCGGTTCGGCCAATCCTCAGAGGCAGTTCAGACAGTTCCAAATCGATATCGTCGATCACGAACATCCCGTCGCGATGAGAGAAGCCTCGGGACGTCTGACCGGGCAGGCCTGCCCCGAAGTCATGGTAGGCTGTTCGCTGCAAACGCAGTGTTCCACAGGGGGTCACACCAAAAACCTCTGAAACGAGGCTGCGCGCCACGGAATGGCGATAAATCAGGTGGATCTCGCTGCCCCTGGCAACTGGCAGGAACCTGGCAGAACCCTGCTCCGGTTGTAGCCGGAGGCCCTCCAGAGGCCACAAACAGACGCCCCCCGCCACGATTCCCGCAGTGCAAAGACCGGCCCACAGGCCGGTTCGTATCCCGAGGGATGGCCAGGGCCATCTCCTCAGGCGTATCAACTTTTCCGCTTTCGGCTTAAAGCCCCATTTCGGAGTAATAGCGGGCAGCTCCTGGGTGCAGGTCCAGCGACATTCCGTCCGTTGCAGTTTCGAGGACTACATCACCCCCTCTGCTGTGAGCTGCCGCCAGCATATCGAGATTCTCGAAGAGTGCCTTGGTAATGTTGTATACCATCTCTTCTTCCAGACCCTCGCGCACGGTGAGCATGGCCATGACCGCCACGGTCTCCACATCCTCGGCCTGGTTCCGGTAAGTCCCGGCGGGAATACGAACCTGGTTGTAGAAGGGGAAATCGGCGATAAGCCGCTCGGCCATTGCGCTGGCGATGGGAACGATCCGGACAGAATGGGTGGTTGCCAAGTCTGTGACGGCGGCGGTGGGTGTACCAGCCGTGAGGAAAGCAGCCTCAACGTTGCCATCCTTCAGAGCGTCGGCTGCTTCGGCAAAGGAGAGATAATCCGCCCGGATATCATTGTACCCGATCCCGTGGGCGGTGAGGACCTGTCGTGCGTTGGCTTCTACCCCGCTTCCCGGTGCGCCAACGGCAACGCGCCGTCCGCGCAGATCCTCGACGCTTCTGATATTGGAATTGGCCAGGGTGATGATCTGGACAACCTCGGGATACAGCGTGGCCACGCCCCTGAGGTTGGTCATGGCGGCTACGTCGGAGAACATCTCGGTGCCCGTGAAGGCATAGTAGGAGATGTCATTCTGGATTGTGGCAAAATCAACATCGCCGTTGTTCAGGAGGTTCACGTTTTCCACCGACGCTCCCGTTGACTCGGCGTTGGCCGTAACATCGGACACCTTCTCGTTGATGATATTGGCAAAGGCCCCACCCAGAGGAAAATACACTCCGGCGGTTCCTCCCGTTGCCACAGCAAGACGGGCCGGGCCCTGACTTGTCCGATCGGCACCACAGGCCGTTGCGAAGAGCATCGCTATCAGGGCGATGACGGCAAGAAGACTGATGTTACGTGTTGCTTTCATTGGATCTCCACTAGTAAGTATTGGTGTCTGGTATGCATAAAGCGCCCTCAAAGATGCATAAAACACCGAGGGTGACGCAAAATTATGCATTAGCAAATCAAAGCTGTCAAGCATTTCGCTGGTTGTGTGCCGGTTACTGCTTCTTGCGGCAGCCCTGCGCCGACAAACCATGCTGTTGCCCCCTGGGCCTGCACGGTTTCATACACACCTCGCCGACTCTGATCGGGGGGAATCAGCTTCTGCTGCCGATCCGGTACATGCCTTCGAGCCAGTCCTGACGTTTTGCCGGGGAGGACAATTTTACCGAACCCACGTAGGTTTGTGCAACGGGTCGGATCCCGCAGAAATTCATGATGTCTTTCATCATTTTATAGCCAGGGTCGCCTATGATCATTTTGTAGTAGAGAGGAGGTGAATCCATGGTGCTGATCACCCGAGCCGATTTGTTCTGCAGAAGTTTGTCCCAGGCGACTATTTTCCTGCTTTCCTTGTACTTGAAGGCAAAGCCCGGCAGGAAGACCCGTTCTATGAAAGCCTTGAGCACGGCTGGCGGAGCGGCCCACCAGGTGGGATAGACGAAGACAAGATGATCAGCCCACAGGATGGTCTCCTGGGCCATCACCAGGTCTGATTCGAGGGGCTGGTCGTGGGCGTAACCCTGCCGCAAAACCGGATCAAAGGCGATCTCCCCGATATTAATGCGCCGTATATCGTTCCCCGCATCTTGAGCTCCTGCGCAGTATCTTTCCGCCAGGGCATTGCAAAAACTCTCCATCGATGGATGGCAAAAAATCACGAGCTGTTTCATCTGCCCCTCCTGCTGTGCTGGCTGTCCTGGCTGTCCTGGCTGCCCTGGCTGCCCTGGCTGTCCTGGCTGTCCTGGCTGTCCTGGCTGTCCTGGCTGCCCTGGCTGCCCTGGCTGCCCTGGCTGCCCTGGCTGTCCTGGCTGTGCTGGCTGTCGACAAAAAACAAGGGATCTTCTCGAAGTTTTTCCAGAACGGCCCTTTTGAGTTCCGGTGCGTCCAGAAGAACCGCTGGCGCCTGCAAGACCTGGCCCTCTCGCAAAAAGGCGTCCGTCTCAAGGGCCAGTATTCGTTCGTATCGCTGGGAGAACCCGCGGGCAACAAACCCGTGGGTTCGGTATTCTTTGCAATACGTCCTGAGGTGATGGTCCCTGATTGTAAAGAGACAGGTTTCTCCGTAGAGATACGGCGGCTCCAGGTATTCTTCAAGGGCGTGCATGGTGGTGTTGGGCCTCACCCCGCACCCCACCATGAGGATTTTCCCCTCGGTCTCCACCAGTTTGTGAAATGGCGAGTGCGGACCACAGGGAGTATTATCCAGCTCGTGATCTGCCAGGAGTTCCTCTGCACGTCTTCCTGTGGCGCACACCGAATGGGTGGGATGAATACTTCGGAGAACGCCCTCGGCCTTGCGGAAAAACTCCGGGATCGCCCCCACGTTTACCGGCGTCAGAGAGGGATCAAAGACATCGGGAGGTCTCAAGTTCCAACTCAGGGCAGGCATCATGAGGGTCCCTCCCGGCCCGATTGCACGGAGAAAGCCCTGGATAACCGCCTCTATCCCGCCAGGTAGGGGGCCCAGGGATTTACAGGAGGAATGAACCAGGAGAGTGTCTCCCGGGAGAACTCCCAATGCTTCAAGATTGCGGGCAATAATCTTTTGGTGCCTCTGGTCATTCACAGGGTGACATCTCCCACGTTGATGGTAAATCTGAAGCGCCCATCTTCCTCGTACCACATGGGAAAGTTCGTTCCCCAGACATTGTTGTGGAGATTAAAATGAACACCCTTTGTCCGTAAAGGTTGCCGGTTGTTAAAGTCCAGCAGGGACCGCTCTCCCGGTGCAGCCAGGGGAGAATCCAGGGGAACAATGGTCATGCCGCCTCTGTCATCCCGGTACCGGGCCTCCTCAAGGGCGTGGAGTTTTCTGTTTCCGTTCCACACGACCTGGGTTGGCGAAATCCAGCTTCCCATTTTTCTGAAGGCCCAGGCAGGACGATGTCCGGAACGAGGCAGGAAAGACAGCCAGGATGCTTCGGGTATCCGGCAGGCCTTCTTCCTGAACCACTGGAAAACCAGATCAATCTCCGGCGCTCCAGCCTGGACATGGACCTGGGTCGTTAGCTGTGCCGGTGCTCCAAAATCCCTTACCGCACCTTCGGGCATGGTCATTTCCAGAATGAACCACGCATCTCCTGCCTCATCGGTCCGGTACCACAGGGCATCCAGAATGGGGGCAACGGTCTGGTGCGGTATGTCGAGGGCCTCCAGACCGGGCTTGGTAAAATCCTTCCTGGCCCAGGCCTCTGCCCCGGGCCAGGCTCGCACATATTGACGACCAAACCGGTTGTAGTCCTCGGCCGAGAAGGTTTCGTATAGATAGCTGGCCAGAGGATGTGGCCGTGTCGCCCAGAGTCGCCTGCTGGTTCGTTCTCTCATATGGCATATGGCCCCGGTTTCTTCGTCGAAACCGATTGTCATCAAGGGGGTGCTGAAGATCATCCCGGGATGGCCGATCCGTTCATAGCCCCTCCTGTCGGGGTACTGTGGAACAAGAGAATCCAGAGCCTCCCGGGCCTGCCTGCGTTGCGGGTCCTTGAGCAGACCCAGGGCCTGATCGAGGTATCGGCGTTGCTCCTGCCAGGAACGCTCAAACCGGATGCACACCTCGGTTCTGCGAAGCTTCTCAAGATCCGCAGCGGTATAATGACGGTAGTCGTCAAGGAAGGTCTTCTCGTCCATTCCCCAAGTGTGCTCAGGGATCAGCAGGAGCACGCGACGAAAAGCATCAAAACTTTCCGGATCAGGACCTCCTTCGGGAGCGTTCTCCCAGAGGGTGCCCAGACGCTGTAATTCAAGAAAGCCCGATACCTTTGCCGGATCGGTACCCACACCATGAATCCAGGTATCCCCGATTTCGTCCGTGACGACAGGCAGATTATTCCTGACAGCATCAAGATCTACGGCAAAATCATCGAGCCGTCCGGAAACGACCTCTGCCCGGGGAAAGGCCTGTCGCAATCCTCGAAAGGACTCCTCAACTTCTGCTGCCCCCGGCGGTCCATGGTTATCGTTTGAATGGACTACGGCAAGGCCCGTCGATACCCCGGGCAGCACCGTGGTTCCTCCATAACTGTTTCCCCCGTAAACAACAAGAACCTCAGAATCGTCGGAGTGTCTCCAGACATACCCATCGGGTATCCTCGGCCGTGTCGATGCCGGGTTCACCCCGATATGGAGAAAGCGAATCCCTGCATCCGCTAGCTGGGGCACGATGCTGCGTGTATGCCCGGGAACATCGGTCATCTTTGCAGAGACCGTGGTCTTTCCAAAACGCCTGTCCAGTTTTTCGCTCAGGGAAAGCCCGAACCGGAAAAGCGACGCCTCCATGAGTTCGCAATGGGTGGTAAAAGGAAGGCCATGCCAGGCAATGTCTCCCTCTTCGATGGCACGTTCCAGCATTTTCAGTCGCCTCCCCCGGCAGCATTCCAGAGCCTCATGGATCAGCCAGGACCCGGTTGTCCAGACAAAGGAGATGTCAGAGCCCTCCTCCCGGATCTGCTTCGCCAGATTGATCGCCCGGGGGATAAAAACCTCGTGGTAGCGCTCCTGAACCCTCCAGGCATAATCGGTAAAACCCACGTCAAGGTGTGTCTTGAAAACGACCACAACCTTCCCGACCTCGGGTGTCATCGCCTTCCCTCTTCGGAGGTTTTGCCGGGACGGCCCTTCTCAGAAACCTCCTGCGGGGCAGCCTGGAGCAGGATCCTGGTGGAGGTTTCCACCCGGGGGGTGAATATCGGAACCTCTTGCAGGATGATACAGAACCGGATAAAGCAGACCATATCCACCGAGTATAGCATACCCGGAAAACAGGAGGTCCCCGGGAATCCATCCTGCGGTGGAGACACTTGCGGTGAAGAGGCCCACTTGCACCCCGCCTCTCGGTGTGCTACATAGCATGCAGGGTAAATAATCCTCATGAAAACACTGATTGTATACGCTACCAGGTACGGAGCCACCGAAAAAGCCTCCCGGACCCTTGCCCGGCAGTTGCACGGCGATATCACGCTTGTCAATCTTGTGAGGGAGGATGCGCCGAACCCCGGCACCTATGATCAGGTGCTGATTGGTGGCTCTATCTATGCCGGATCCATACAGAAAGAGGTCAGGCAGTTCTGCACTGCCCATCAGGAACAGCTTCTCTGCCAGACCATCGGTCTCTTTGTGTGTTGCCGTGAGGAGCACACAGCTCGCGAGCAACTGGAAACCTCTCTGGGTGTAGATCTCGTCGCCCACGCCACCTCGACAGGAAGCTTTGGCTACGAGTTCGATTTCAGTTCAATGAACATCTTCTTCAGACTGGTCATCCGCATTTTGGCAAAAACCAAAGAAAGCCAGTTTAATCTCAGGGAAGAAAAAATTAAGGAATTTGCCGCGCACTTTGCCCCCGACCACAGCTGATCCGTGGACAGTGCGGGCCGGGGGAGCCCGATCCATAACAGGTTGTTCACATTATTCACACCTTTTCTCATTGATCTAATTCTCATTGATCGAACAGCGGCGGTGATCGAGGCATTCACGCGAGGGCGGTTGGCGTGTGTTCTGTTTTGAGGCAAAATTTTGGTGAGAGAGAGTTCTCTTCCCGTATTTTTTATCGCCTTCCGCAGGGTGTCCCGGTTCCGCAGAGTGCCCGGTTCCGCAGGGTGTCCCGGTATGGGCCGGAAATAGAGCCGGAAATAGAGCCGGAAATAGATGAGAGGGAAGAAAAAAAGGACGGTGAGCTGTAAAAACTCACCATCCTTGATAGCCCGTAGGGGAATCGAACCCCTGTTTCGGGAATGAGAATCCCGCGTCCTAGCCGCTAGACGAACGGGCCGGGTAGAAAAAACTTCCCGGGGAGGACTTGAACCCCCACTGTCAGAGCCAGAATCTGATGTGCTACCAATTACACCACCGGGAATCAGCTCTTTCGAAGCGGATACTACCGCCTATTCATGAAGGATGTCAAGCCGTCTCGCTTTGATAATACTGCAAACACTGTACATCCCGTGTCCCCAGACGCTCCTGGTATCCCAGAAAGGGAAGCCCCACCACGGCAAAAACTCCCGACACCACAGCGCCAGCCTCCTCGAGAAGAGCACACGCCGCCTCCACCGTTCCTCCCGTGGCAATCAGATCGTCCACCACCAGAACGTTCCCTCCCGCGGGAACGTCCTCCCGGTGAACCTCGATCGTGTCCCGGCCGTACTCGAGATCAAAGGATCGACGCAGGGTGTCGCCGGGAAGCTTGCCCTTTTTCCGCAACAGGATCAGGGGGATTCCCAGGCGATAGGCAAAAGGCGCGGCCAGCAAAAACCCCCGGGCCTCAATAGCGGCCACGGCCTCCAGCCTGGTGTCCCGGTAGGTCTCGACCATGCGATCCAGAGTATGACGGAACGCATCGGGATGCGCCAAAAGGCTGGTAAGATCATAAAAGAGAACTCCCGGTTTGGGGAAATCAGGAACCCGGCGAATTGCCTTGTCAATGATTGCATCGTAACTCATGGGCGATAGTATTATCGGATCACCCCGGGGGGTCAACGGGATGATCTCCCCCTCTTTATTGAACTCTCGCCCAGTTCACCCTATAGTTAGGATCTATGCAGCACCTGATCCCCATCGCAAGCGGAAAAGGAGGGGTTGGAAAAACCCTTCTTGCAGCAAACCTGGGCATCGCCCTGGCGCAACAAGGCAAAACGGTGGTCCTGATAGATCTGGACCTGGGAGGAAGCAACCTCCACACCCTCCTGGGCATCCGTAACAGCCACCCCGGAATTGGCCACTTCATCTACAAAAAGGCAGAAACCCTTGAAGAACTCCTGGTAGAAACGTCACAGCACCAACTCTTTCTTATTCCCGGGGACGGACTCTTTTGCGCAACGGCTAACCTCCCTTTTCACCGGAAGCAGGCAATTCTCAAGCAGCTGCCAGACATACCGGCAGATTTTGTCATCCTTGACCTGGGTTCCGGCACCACCTACAACACCCTGGACCTTTTCCTTACCTCTTCTGCGGGACTGCTTGTGACATCACCGGACACAACGGCAATTCTGAACGCCTATTCCTTCCTGAAATCAGCCATGTTTCGCTTGCTCCAGCGCAGTTTTTCTGCCAAAAGTTCCGAGCGCCACCTGGTTATGGATTTTCTTCAACAAAAAATGGAGGGCGGCAATCACCACATCCAGGAGCTGGTGGAGCAGATCCACCGCCTGGATGCCGAAAGCGGCAACCGTGCCCGGGAGGCTCTCTCGCAGTTCCGCCCCCGGGTTGTGATGAACATGGGCCGCACAGCCCAGGACATCCGTCTGGGCGGGCGGCTTCGAAAAGTAGTTCAGGACAATTTGAAAAGCGGGATCGAGTTCATCGCCTATCTCCCCCAGGACGAATATGCCTCGCGAAGCCCTCTGGAACGAACCCCCACCCTTTTGCGCTACCCCGAATGCCCCTATTCCCAGGGGATCAAACACTGCGCGCACCGGATCATCCAGGAGCCGGTCCCGCCAATGCAAGCTCTTTTTGAAGACGATCAGGACCTGCAGGAGCTGGCCGATCAGTTCGGAAATCTACTGTGATGGATGGGGCCGCCCTCGTCGGCGAAAAGAGGCGACCCGGGCGGTGACTCCCGCATCAAGACCGCTTCGAACGCCGGCAGAGAGCATCTGGTGCCCCAAACCTGCGACCATGGCGGCGTTATCCATGCAAAGCAGCGGAGGAGGCAAGACAACCTCTACCCCCTGGTCGGCCAACGCCAAAAGACGCTCCCGCAGATATCCATTAGAGGCGACCCCGCCACCGGCGGTCACCCTGGCAATACTTGTATCCTCCAGGGCGTTCTCTACCCTGGTCATGAGCATGTCAATCGCTGCTTTTTGAAAAGCAGCCGCGATGTTCTCCCGGGTTCGCGGGTACTCATCGTTCCAGAAGCGATCCAGCTGGTGCACCACGGCAGTCTTGAGGCCCGAGTAAGAGAAATCGTAGCGGTTATCGTTGCGATTCAGTTTGGGTTGCGGGAAACGGCAGGCCCGGGAGTCGCCCCGACGAGCCAAGTCGTCGATCACAGGTCCCCCGGGATATCCCGTGCCAAGATAGGCGCTCACCTTGTCGTAGGCTTCTCCGCAGGCGTCGTCGATGGTTGTTCCCAGTATCTCCAGTTCACCGGGACTCCGGCTCACGGCAATAATGGTATGCCCCCCGGAAACAAGGAGAACAATGTAGGGATACGCCAGAGGAGGTTCTTCGGGGTTCACCAGCTGCGCTGCGTAGGCGTGGGCGGCCATGTGATCAACCGCCACAAAGGGGAGCTCCGCTCCGAGGGCGTAGGCCTTGGCAAAAGAGACTCCCACAGCCAGAGAACCGCTCAGCCCTGGTCGGTTTGTAACCGCCACCCCCGAGAGCCCCGAATGGACCGGGTCAACTCCGGCCTCGTGGAGCGCACGGGACACCACGGGAAGAATTTGCTCCACGTGAGCCCGCGAGGCGATCTCGGGTACAACGCCATGATGACGGGCGTGGATATCGCTTTGACTCGCCACCACCAGGGACTCTATGGTACGACCATCGCGAACAACGGCGGCCGAGGTCTCGTCACAGGAACTCTCAATTCCAAGCACTAGCATCACAGGCCTCCCAGGCGCAGGAGAGAGGGAGAAAACGGAACCCCTCCCGAAGGATTTCATCTTGCCGCTCTATAAGGACTCGAGCTGTTTCCGGAACGGTCACATGACCAATCATTATGACCTGGCCCCGGCAGCGGGCTATCTCCAGAGCACGATCCAGCTGGCCCCGTATTTCTTCTTCGCTTCGATGGTGGTCAAGAAAGACATCTCTCACCAGGACAGGAATACCCTCTTCAGCTGCTACAGCAGAAACCACGCTTTTCCCGGTGGTAAGACTGTCCAGAAAGAAGAGCTCCTGGGCTTTCACCTCTCGCAGGAGGGGCCTCACAAAAGAGGGATCACTGGTGATGCGACTCCCCATGTGATTGTTTAATCCCACCACACCGGAATAGCGCCCAAGGTTCTCTCTCAGTATCTCCAGGGATTCCTCAATGCTTTGGTTTGCAAAAATGGCTCCCGGCCCCGGGTTCTGACCGTTGAAGGCCTCCATGGGCTGATGAAGAATTACCTGATACCCCCGGCTCTGCGCTTGCCGGAGCACCTCCTGGCTTTGAGGCAATCCGGGTAGCACCGCCACCGTGTAGGGCACGGTCAGGGCAGAAAACATCTCCATCTCATCCCATGATTGCCCGGCATCGTCCAAAACCAGATACAACCGGGGTGCAGGATCAGCTAGTTTTTCGGGAGGAGAAACCGGAACAAGGTCATCCTCCTGTACAACAGGAGGTTCTTCCCGGCGAGTCTCTTCCAGAATGTCCAAAGGAGGGTACGAGATTACCCGATCGGGGGAGTGTCCTCCTCCCTGAAATACAAGAAACGCGATGCTACCCGCAACACCAAGAAGCAGGAAACCGAGAAAAATACCTTGTCGCCGTACCATGACCCCCGCCGGAACATCAGTTTGTCATCATCTCCCGGAGATGTCCAGCCTGATCACGAAGCTTGCGGATCGCCTTCATCTCTATCTGCCGGACCGTTTCGGGCGAGATCCCCATGGTAGCGGAAACACGCTTGAGGGTGTAGCGCTCACCGCCGTCCAGAGCGTAGCGGTACCAGATCACCTGTCGTTCCCGATCCTGAAGAACTTTTAGTCCCTTGATAGTCTCTTCCCGGACAATGGTGTCCATGACCAGCAGATCAGGAGAAAAGGAATCGTCCTCCAGGAGGTCCATCACGGTACCGTTGTCATCGTTTATCTCCGTATCGAGCGATACAGGAGTAGCGGCAATGTTCATGATTTCGGAAACTTCTTCGGGGGATATGTGCGCCTCTCGGGCAATCTCTTCCACCGAGGGAGTCCTCATAAGATGCTGATTCAGATAATTGTAGGCCCTCTGAATTCGCCGGAGCACGTCTTCTTTCCGATGGGGAAGTCGAATTGTCCTGCGCCGATTTGCCAGCGAGCGGGAAAGGGACTGTTTGATCCACCAGGCTGCATAGGTGCTGAACCGCACGCCCTTGCGGTAATCAAAACGGCTGGCAGCTTTGAGGAGCCCCAGGTTTCCATCCTGGATCAGATCCAGCAATGTAGTATCGGGGGTAACATAGGCTTTCGCGATCTTTATCACCAGACGCAGGTTACGTTCAACCAGGATCCGCTTTGCCTCGGCATCACCCTGTTCAATTCTGCGGGAAAGGTCCCACTCCTCTTCCGCCGTAAGAAGCGGATTTTTCTTGATTTGCGTATAATAGGTTTGCAACGCATCGTTTTGACTATAGTCGGCGCTTATTTTCCTGGCCATGTACACACCTCCTGCATATCAATTATGCAATAAGCGTGCCAACCAGCGAAAAAATACAAGAAACTAAATAAATCTTTTTATTGAAACGATTTACGAAATGCTATAAAGAAATGAAACCACGAGTAGAGAGGGGGTGTATAAAAAACCTGACACCGGCTATGGAGGCGTCAGGCAATTTCATACACTCCCCTGAAGAATATATCACGGTGTGTGCTGTTTCACTATCATATCGGCAAGTCCGATGCCCCCGGTCTTTGCCATTATCTGGGCGTACTCATCGTAGAGCATATCTTCGTAGAACTCCCCGGCCATGCCGGTATCAACCAGGCGATTCTCGGAATTGAGGGTTCCACGCATGCTATCCAGCATCTGCTTCATAAAGATCGCCTCAAAATCCTGGGCTACCTGACGCAACTGGTCGGCCTCGCTGCCCTCGGGAAGGTTGTAGCGAAGGTTTTGCAGCTGCAGCTGGGCCAGGTTGGCCGGTCCGGCCTGGTTCATTCCACCGATACTATCGTTCATACTACCTACCGTTTCAGGCCTGTCGCGATACCCAGCATGGAGTCGCTGGTCTGGATCGCTTTGCTGTTTGTTTCGTAGGCACGCTGGGCTACGATCATATTCACCATCTCGCTTACCACAGAGACGTTGGACATTTCCAGAAACTTGTGGAGCGTCTGTCCCATCCCGTCGAACCCTGGTTGGCCACTCAGGGGAGCACCACTGGCCGAGGTCTCCTTGAAGAGATTGTCTCCGACTGCGTTCAGCCCGGCGGGGTTCACAAAGCGGTTCAACTCGACCTGCCCCACTTCAAGAGGATCTTCCACACCGGGAATCTGAACAGTGATGCGTCCGTCCTGGGAAATTGCCAGAGTATCCCGCAGGAAGCCCTGGGGCAAAATAACCTCGGGCATCACCCGCAGCCCGTTATTTGTAACCAGTTGCCCCAGTGAATCGATCTGGAACGCCCCATCCCGGGTATAGGCGAAGGAACCATCGTACTGCATCACCCGGAAAAAACCTTCGCCCTCAATGGCGATATCTGTTACGTTCCCGGTATTCTGCAAACTCCCCTGGATATGAAGCTTTTGAGTCCCCGCAATATTCACCCCATGGCCTACCTGCACGCCCACGGGCACCAGGGTCTGTTCCGTGGCAGGAGTGCCTGCTGTTCGCACCGTCTGGTACAGAAGATCCTCAAAATCGGCACGATTTCGCTTAAACCCTGTGGTATTCACGTTGGAAAGGTTGTTTGAAATAGTATCAATACTAAACTGCTGCCCCATCATCCCCGATGCGGCAGTCCAGAGCGATCGCATCATGACTGTTGCCCTCTCTTTCTCCGGTTATGCCGGATCCCCTGAGTATCTACGGACAGGAACGCACTATTGTGCACGGAGCACCTCCGATATGAGGCGGCCCGTGCTCTGATCGTGGCTCTGCACTACTTTCTGATTAGCCTCGTAGGCGCGGTTCACCTCGATCATGTTCGTCATTTCCACGACCACATTAATATTGGCCTTTTCCAGAAAGCCCTGCAGAACCTGGGGCCGGCGATCGCCCAGCAGATCCTCGGCATCACCGCTTTCCCGGGTGGTCCGCCAGAGGTTTGTTCCCTGCTTTTGCAGGTACCGCGCCTCTTCTACCCCCACAAGGCGCAACTGGCCCACCTGAAGGGTCTCGTCCCACTGGTTTTCCCGCATCTGAACCAGTCTGTCGGGATCGTCCAGATACCGCTCGTTGGCAAATATTTTCCCTGCCTCGTCTACAACAAAGTTGTTGAGCTTTACCTCCAGGGGGTTTCCATCGTCACCCAGAACAGGATAGCCCTGCTGGGTCACCAGGATTCCCTCGGGACCCAGGGAAAAACTGCCGTTTCGCGTGAGCCGGTCGCCCTGGGGAGTTCGAACAACAAAAAACCCATCCCCTTCCAGGGCAAGATCGAAGGCGTTTTCCGTGGGATGCACCGCCCCCTGCTCAAAAATGGTAAAGACCTCGTTCTGTTCTACTCCCGTTCCGAGTTTCCCCACCACGGCAGCCTTGTCCACAGATCCCACGGGCTCTCCCCGATACGGGAACTGGATGACACCATCGTCGTTCATGCGGCGGAGCAGGAGCTCCGGAAAAGCCTTCTGGACCGAGACATCCCGCTTGTAGCCAACCGTATCGGCGTTGGCCAGATTATTCGAGAGCGCATCCAGACGATGCTGCTGCGCTATCATTCCGCTTGCTGCGGTAAAAACTCCACGAACCATATCAAGAGTATCGGACGGGTCGTGGCCGTGATTAAGCCTTATTGCGCGGCAGAATAAACCGCGCCCCGGAGGAAACACGGAAGAGAGAATGCGGAAGGGGCTTCCCTTTTTCCTCAATCTCCACTATAGTCGCTCCGTCCGCAACCGCGAGGTTCGGCCTGACTGTTCGCCAAGATAGCTCAGGGGTAGAGCAGCTCACTCGTAATGAGCAGGCCGTGGGTTCGAATCCCACTCTTGGCTTTTCCCTTTCTGGCCGCCACAAAAACACTTTACCGATACCCCTTGGTTCACTTCGTCTGCAGGGAATGATACAATCCTGCAATGCATCTCTACCAGGCAATAGCTGTGGAGTATTCAAGTCTCTTCCCCTCCTCCCCGGAGAAAATCCGCTGTATCGAAAGCCGTCTTACCGCGACCAGAGCGCAGACAATCCTCGACATCGGCTGCGCCAGCGGTGAGTTCACCCGCCGACTGGAATCCCCCCACCGCACCATCACCGGTCTTGATCTGGACGATGCGATGATTAGCGAGGCGCGGCTCCAGGCAGGAGCATCGCAGAACGTCACGTTTGTCCAAGGAGAGATGAAAACCTACCTGAAACAGAGTGGACCCGCTACATGGGATGCCCTGCTGTGCCTGGGTAACACGATCGCCTACCTGACCGATGCAGACGAACTTCTAGAGTTCTTGACCCAGGCGCTTCGAGTCCTGCGGCCCGGAGGATACCTGGCAATACAGATTCTGAATTATTCCAACCCCGAAATCAGACCGGGCTTTATCTTCCCTCTGGTGGAGAGCGCACGGCTGCGCTTTAGCCGCCGGTACATTTCTCCCGGAGAGATACCCTCTGATGAAAACTCTCCCTATCCAGGTTTTCCGGCACGCCCCCCCTCCTCCACTCCAGGAGGAGGTTACGGCTTCGAGACCCGCGTGATCGACAAGAAGACAGGGGAATCCCTCCAGGACTGCCATCGTCATTCACCCTTTCCCAGCACCACCCTGGCTACGATTGCCCGCAAAGCGGGCTTCTGCAAAACAGAAATCCACGGAGATTACCAGGGGCGGTCCGCCGGAACGGAAGACTTTTTCCACATGCTTCATCTATGGAAAAAGCTCTAGGGAACAGCAAAAAAATTGATACCCCTCTTGCAACTTATTAAATAACATTTTAAAAGTGTTTTATGAACACCGAGAGGCCCCACGGCGCCAGCACCTTGATTGTAAAAGATCTGAATGCCCAATCGGTCCTGAGATGCCTTAAGGAGGCTCAAACCGCAACGGTACGGCAACTTGCCGGAGCAAGCGGACTAAGCGTGGTTACCGTCAAGGCGATAATGACCAGCCTGGTAGACCAGGGCAAGGCCTTCATCGGCGGGAAAGCACCTTCCGGCGGGGGCCGACCTTCGCAACGCTACATTTTTAACGAGAAACACAGCCTGGGGTTGGTAATTTTCACCAGAGAGGTGGACGGGAAAGATACGGTCTTCCTCAGGGTTGTCGATCTGTACGGACAAACCCTGGATTCCGAGAGCATCGAGATACCATCCCTCGGACCGGATGAACTGGAAACTCTCATCGGTGAAAAAATCCTGCAGTTCAACCGCCTCCAGGCAATATCCCTCGGACTCCCCGGCATTGAGTACAAGGGCACTATCGTCTCCGTTGATTACAAGGCCTTGATCGGGATACCCCTGGCTGACAGGCTGCGATCACGCTTCGGCATGCCCGTTCTGGTAGAAAACGATGTGAATGCCGCTGTCCTTGGAAGGGATTGCGAGGCCTACATTTATTTTCCCCGAAAATATCCTCCCGGGGCTGGTTTGCTGATACAGGGAACGCTCCTCAAGGGGTGCCACCATTTTGCCGGGGAGATCGGGTGGCTTCCTCTGGGGATATCCTGGGGACCGGAAACGGCCGATTCTTTCGAAGACTGCTGTAGTGCTGCCGCAAAGGTGGTGGCAAGTTTGACAGCCGTGGTTGACCCTGCGTCGGTTGTCCTCTACGGCGAGCACTTGGGTAAAGAGCACCTCCAGAGGATAGGTGAACTATGCCGAAATCTTCTTCCAGCCCAGGCGCTTCCGACGCTTCATTGCTCCGAAGACTTCACCGCTGATTTTGAACAGGGTTTAAAGAAAATCCTTTTGAATCTGCTGGACGAGAATCTTCTGGAAAAACCACTCCGGGAAGAACAGATTCCGAAAAAAAAGATATAGATAAGGATACGCTATGGCAACGATTCTCCTGGTATTGATTTATATCGCCTTTATCAGTCTCGGGCTGCCCGATGCCTTGCTTGGTGCGGCCTGGCCGGTGATGCAGTCGGAACTGGCAGTCCCCTATGGATTTGCCGGTCTGGCACAGATGCTTATCTCGGGGGGAACCATCGTCTCCAGCTTTCTCTCAGGCGCAGCAATCCAGCGCTTTGGAACAGGGAAACTCACTGCCGGGAGCGTCGCCATGACGGCCATGGCCTTGCTGGGGTACGCAGCAGCCCCCTCGTTCCTGTGGATATTGCTTTGCGCCGTGCCCCTCGGCATTGGAGCGGGTGCCGTCGACGCAGCGCTCAATGCCTATGTGGCAAATCACTACGAATCGAGGCACATGAGCTGGCTTCACAGTTTCTGGGGCATTGGCGCCCTGGGAGGACCGATCATCCTCTCAATCTTTCTTGCAGACGACCAGTCATGGCGAGGGGGCTATCTGACCGTGGGCTCGCTCCAGATTCTGCTTGTACTTGTTCTGTGCGCCGCCCTTCCCCTATGGGGGAAGGTTCATGCCATCAAAGTCGATGATGGCCCGGATCATCACTCCATTTCTCTGGCTACCGCCCTGAGAATTAAAGGCGTTCCCTCGGCCCTGGTGGTGTTTTTCTTCTATTGCGGAATCGAGGCCACCCTGGGCCTTTGGGGAAGCTCCTTTCTTTTCAAGGTCAAAGGATTTGATCCAGCCGCAGCCGCGACAGGGGTCTCTCTTTTCTATACCAGCATCACGGCAGGCCGATTTCTCACGGGATTCCTCACCTTTCGCTTGAAGAACAACACCATGATCGGCGGTGGAGCAGTGATAGCCCTCACCGGAATTATCCTGATGGCGTTACCCCTTCCCCTTCCGACCGCTCTCATCGGGTTGTTTTTGACAGGCTTTGGATGCGCACCCATTTTCCCCTGCATGCTCCACGAGACGCCCCTTCGGTTTGGACAGGAATATGCCCAGTCGATTATGGGGTTCCAGATGGCTCTGGCCTACATAGGTTCAACGTTCTTGCCCCCGTTATTTGGGTATGTCGCCACTTTTACGGGGATGATGGTGCTTCCTTTTTTTCTGCTGGCCTACATCCTGGCGCTCCTGGCAAACTTTGCCCGATTGAGGGCCTGCCCACGTGACGTTCCATCGTCTTGACCCGCCCCCCATGCCCAAATGAACCTCAAAAGGTGACGGGCCGGGGCGTGGCGCAGTAGATTTACGGGAGAGAGCAAGGAGAAGGCATGATCAAGAACAAGATTGCAATAATCGGAGCTGGCTCCGTAGGGGCGACCATCACCTACAACCTGTCGAACCGGGGGTTGGCTAACGAAATGGTGCTGGTTGATATTGACCAAGCCAGGGCTGAGGCCGAGGTGCTGGATATTACCCAAGGAATGTCCCTGGGTAGTACCGCGCGTCTCTACGCAGGAAGCTACCAGGACTGTGGCGATGCCGAAATAGCCATTATTACAGCAGGAGCAAAACAGAGGCCCGACGAATCACGGGTTCAGTTAATGGACAGGAATGTGGATCTCATGCGCTCCATGACGGGATCCCTCATGGAATCCGGTTTTGAAGGAGTGCTTCTGGTGGTAACCAACCCCGTGGATGTCCTGACCTACGTGGCCTACCGCGAGAGCGGCCTCCCTCGGGAACAGGTGATCGGGTCGGGGACGGTGATCGATTCAGCGAGGCTCCGCACGTTCTTGGGACGGCACTGTAACATAAACCCCCAGAACATACACGGCTACGTAATCGGCGAACACGGCGACACTTCTTTTCCAGCCTGGTCAAATGTCACTTTTGGAGGTATGCAGGTTGGAGATTTCTGCCCTGACTGCCCCCGAGGGTGCAGCCAGGAGGACCTGCGTAGTGAGGCGACCAGATATGTACGCCAGGCAGCACAGCAGATTATCAAGGCCAAAGGATCCACCTACTACGCCGTGGCCCAGGCCGTGGCCATCATCACCCAGGCGGTGCTTCGCGATGAGCGCCGGATTCTCCCGGTCACGGCTGTGGTCTCGGGCTTTGAAACCTTCCGGGAAGCTGCTTTCAGCTACCCCCACTTCATAGGCAACAAGGGGATCGTTCTCGACGCAGGTAAGCGCGGCCGCCTCCAATACGATCTTGCCCGGGACGAGAGGGAACTCTTGAGAGAATCAATCAGATACATCATTGAAAACACCGAACGGGCGGGCTACTAACGCCCTCCGCGGCCCCTTCCATCGGCCTCCTCGCGGGAAGACAACTCCGAGGACGACTCCGGGAACGGCCCCGGCAGCTGAGAAGGCTGCCCTTCACCCAGAAAAACAGTTCGGTGCGGGAAGGGAATCTCGATTCCTTCACGGTCAAAGGCATATTTCAGACGTCTTCTGTACTCACGGCCCACAGCCCACTGGCGAATGGGCCGTGTTTTGATTCGCGCCTTGATTACCACAGCGCTCTCAGCGAAGGCGTCCACCCCCATGACTTCCATATCCTCAAGGATGTCCGGCCCCAGGACCTCATCCTTCCTGAGGTCGGCCGCGACACGCCGCATCACCGACACCACATGGTCGGTATCTTCCTTGTAGGCTACGCCAATGTCGAAAACCTGGGCTGACCAATCCTTGGTCATATTGGAAATGGTGTTGATCTTGCCGTTCTGAAAAACGTGAACCGTTCCGGTGTTATCTCGCAGGACTACCGTGCGCAATCCCACGTGCTCCACCAGCCCCCCCGTCCCGTTAATCAGGGCCACATCGCCAAGGCGAATCTGGTTCTCCATCAGAATAAAGAACCCGGCAATGAAGTCTCGCACCAGTTCCTGTGCCCCGAAACCGACAGCCAGCCCCAGAATTCCTGCTCCAGCCATCAGGGGGGCCACATCGATTCCCAGGCGCCGCAAAATCATCATGGACACCACCAGCCAGAGCAGGAGGCGTATTCCTGTGGAAAGAATGGTGGTCAGGGTTTTCAGACGCTTTTCCACCTCACCTTCGTCCAGGACCCGGCCCTGGTTAATGCTGGCGGCCATGAACCGGGAGGTGTATTTCACAGCCTTTTCCAAAAAGCGCGACACCACCAAAGCCATAAGAAGAATGAAGAGAATCCCGGGGAGCACCCCCAGGGCCCAGGAAAACAGGTTTCGTCCCGCCTCGTGCCAGAAATCACTGGTCAACCACAGCTGTATCATGAGCATCTCCCCTTCGAAGGGCATAAGGCAACTTCCGGGATCATCCCTGGGGATGAAAAGAGAAGCCCAACCCTCTCACTGTTTTCAGATATTTAGGATGGGAAGGATTATCCTCTATGATCGTCCGTAACTGATGGATATGCACGTAGAGGGAGTTTTCGTTTAGATCTTCCCGAGAATCCCAAACCCGTTCATGTATTGCTTCCTTTGTGAGCACCACATCAGGATTCTGGGCCATGAAAAGCAGAATGTCAAAAAGTTTTCTGCGCATCCGCAGCGGCTTCCCGTCCCGGTAGGCGCAAACCTCCTTGATATCAAGAAAAAAAGGTCCTGCCCGCAGTTGTTGATGAATCAGATCCCGGCAACCCTGCCGCGAACTTCTCCGCAACAAGCGCCGAATCCTCCAAATGAGTTCCGCCGCCTGGAAGGGCTTGGTGATATAATCATCACACCCGATTTCAAAGCCCCCCACCTTTGTATTGATGTCCTGAAGGGAAGAGACGATGATAACAGGGAGAGTTTCGTCCTGTCGGCGAATTGTCTTGAGGATATCCATGCCATCGCCATCACCCAGCTTCAGATCGAGCAAAACCAGGTCGTAACAGTCGTGGCGCAACTTGCTGAAGGCAACAGAACAGTCCGGTGCCTGCTCCACGGCAAAACCGTCCTCTTCCAGCGTCCGGGCGATAAAGGTTCTTACAGGATCGTTGTCCTCGATAACCAGGATGTGAGCGGCCTCTGTCACAAAGGCGCTCCTGACCCTGCCGAAACGGGAAAGCAGATGCGGCACAGCCCCTGCGCCTGATGATCAGCTCCCTCCACGACCAGGCGGCACCCAAGGAACTCAAGCAACCGCCTTGCCACCAGAAAGGAAAGACGCTCTTTTTCCGGAAAGTCCCTCGGGGAATCAAGATCAGGCCAGAACGCTTTCCCGGGCGCACCGATGGTGACAGCCGGGGGGGTCGATACGGCAGAAACCGGGAGCACCCCGCCTGGAGAAATACCGTTCATCGCCACCAGAACCAACCGCTCCAGAGCATCCAGGGAAAGATCAAGATTGGTGAACAGCCATGCCTCGGGCTCAAACGAGAAGGAGAGGGATACCTGCAAGGCCTCCACTTCGGGCTGGAGCCGCAACTGGAGCAACTCGAAAAATTCTTCGGCAAGGATATTTTCACCGGGAGGGGCCTTAAGACCGGATACCCCGGGTTCTCCCGCCTGGAGCTGTTGAAAATAAAGCGTATCCGAAACAATCCGGGAGAGCCCCTGGACCGCCCGCAGGAGAGCCCGGTTACCCGACAGGGAATGGGCCTCGGCCGATATCTCAGCCAGGGAGTTTTTGAGAGAATGGGCAACAAACCGTGTGAGAAGGGTCTGATCGTCTGGCACATTCTCCTTCATCATGAAATCATTTTCCCCCAAGCTATTCAGTTCGTGTCACCTCATGTGACAGTTCAACATACAGATCAGTGGGAATAATACCGCAAAGATCTTAAAAAGACCTTAAATTATCTTTAACAATGATTGAAAATTCCGTCAGGAACGTACTACCATGGGTGGCAAGAGTGACCGAGCGAGCAATGAAACATCAGCGGACGGAATCGCGCACCACCCGGCGGGTGCGGCTCCTGGTACTTACAGGCGGTCTTATCGCCTTTGTATTCTTTGGAGCTACAATCATCTATTCCTACCTCGGCACCCTTCAGGAGCAACGGAACCGCATCCTGGATCACGATTTTCCGCGCCTGGTGCGCTCCACCTATGACCGCGTGGAGACCTTTTTTGATCCTCTCAGCCGATCCCTGGATCTTCTCGTCTTCCAGGAGGAATGGCAGGATATCCTGGACGACGCCTGGGAAAATCCCCCGGTGTTCAAGGAAAAAGCAGACCAGTGGTCGGCCATCCTGGGTGTAACCGATATCGCCCTGGTTGATATTTCCCGGGAAGTGGTCTACGCCTACTGGTCCGGTGAGCCGATCCAGCTTGATCCTTCTCTTGAACGGGATGCGTGGTTCTACCAGGTCTGGAAAACACCCGAACCACCTGAACGAAACATTGCCTTCTATTATGATGAGACCGTTGGAGGACGAGCCTTTTTTTATGATATCCTCCTTCGCGATGCCCGGAGTGCACCCTTGGGAATCCTTGGCGCCCTGGTGGAGCTGGAGGAACTTGCCCAACGGGTGCAACGCGATCTCTCGGCAGGCGAGTTTGTCTATCTGGTCGACGACGATGAGCAAATCCTTCTGGAGATCAGCTCCACCACCCTTCGGGAGTTCCTCCCTGTATATACTACCACGGGAATTGAGCCACGGAAGGACCAGCCCATGGCCCAGGAATCAATGATCATCCCCGAGGGCTACATTGAAGCATCACGAGAGCTGGAAGAACCCATAATAACTTCTGACGGAAACTACGCCGTGGGGGTCTTCGCACTTCCCCCTCTGGATATCACTGCCCGCGTTTTTCTGAACACCCGGGACCGCGTGGAATACGTGCGAACCCTGGCGTTTCGCCAGATGACAGCCCTTCTGATCACCTTCTCCGTGGTCATCGGAGGCTACTTGCTACTCATCGCGGCCTATGCAAACCACAGCTCAAATCAGCTCTTTCTTATCCAGCGCAGCCGCGCCCAGCTCGACGAGCTGATCTCTGTTCTCACCCACAGCCTTGGAAATGATCTTCAGTCCCTGAGGTGTTCCCTTGCCGGCCACCCAAGTCACCACCAGGAGCAACTTGACCCCATCCTGCTGGATATGGAACAGGTGCTCCAGAACGCGATCTATTCGGCCCAGCTGGACGAGGGAAACTCTGGCATCTTTCCTCAGCCACTGGATCTGGGAGCACTGCGGGACCGCCTTCTTCTGAGCTGCCGGGCGGCACTTCAAGGAAAAGCACAAACACTGAAAATCCCCCAGGAAGCCCCTCCCGACAGCCCTTCACCGGTTACAACCGATGAGGATCTGGTCTTTCACGTTTTACTTAACCTTCTGAGCAACGCAATAAAGTATAGCCCTGTCGAGACAGAAATCACCTTGGCCGACCGTATCACCGATGAAAACGTCGAGTTCATCGTTGCCGATCAGGGTCCTGGATTCAACGAGCAGGACCGGAGTCGCCTGTTCCGGAAGTACTCCCGTCTCAGCGCCCGACCCACCCGGGGAGAACGGTCCACAGGGGTGGGGCTCTTCGTCTCGGCTCGCCTGACCGATCGCCTCGGGGGAGAATTGCTCCTGCTGGACGAGCTTCCCTCCTGGGTTCCTCCCTGTCCCGGGCCTGTTGGTGCCGTCTGGCTCTTTCGTGTATCCCGAAAGGGTCAGCACCTTGCAGGAGTGAATCAGTGAAACAGGGCCTGGCGCTTGTTGTGGAGGACGAGCCCGTTATCCGAGAGCAGCTCGTTCAAATCCTCGCGGAGATGAATCTGAAGCCCTTCCAGGCCGAATCCCTGGAAGCTGCCCGATGCAGACTGGAAGAGCACCGTTTTGATATCGCCGTGGTCGACCTGGGGCTCCGCGATGGATCGGGCCTCACGCTCCTGGAAGAGTTTCCTGCTCGTGCGCCGGACACACTGATCCTGGTTGTTTCTTCGACCATGGATTTCTCTGTGCGAACCCGCTGTTATTCTTTGGGCGCCCGGGATTTTATCGCCAAGCCCTTCCGTCCCCAGGAGCTCAAACGACGCTTGCAGCGCCTCTTTTCCCACACCCCCCGATCTTGAGCATTTCAGGCCCGGGCCTGGATGCGGGCCTGGAGAAATACCTATCCCGCAGCACCCCGGCACAGTGCATTTTTTTCGAATTTTAAGAAGCATTTAAGAAACACCTGATAGCCTCAACGATAAGAGAGGCTATGAAGAACATGAAAAAAAATGACCTATTCCGATGGGCACTTTTGGGGGTGCTGGTTCTTTTTGTTGGATGTGCTACGGCAGGACGGGGAACGCTCAATGAAGCCCGTCGGGCCTGGAACGAAGGCCAGCACGCCGAAGCGCTGTATCACGCGACAGAGGCTCTTCGGGAAAACCCCGACCTTACCGCAGCCAAGGCGTTCCTGCGCGACAACACCGACGACGCCCTGGAACGGGCCCAGAACCTGTTCATTGCCACCGAGAACACCACCGTTCCAGCCGAGCTGGAGGAACGGTACGATACCTATTACTACCTGGTAAAGTTCTACGACAACCTGGGCAAGATGAGGATGCCCCTCGTGGCAGACAAGCGCCTCTTCGGGCTTATCAAGGGATGGACCTGGTCCACACCGATCCTTGACTTCACCAAGGAACTGGAAGAGTCCCGGATGGCCGCCCGCGAAGGCTTTCTCGCAGCCGGCGAAGAGCATATCGAAGCAGGGAAAATCTCAGCCGCTCACCAGTTGCTTCTGCAGGTTATTACCAAGTTCGCCCAAGAGGGTTCCAAGGAGCAGGAAGAGGACCGGGCACGAATCATTGAAGCCTTTGTAGCCCGGGGAGCCCACTTTCACGGCTCCCAGAACCCGGAGGAACTCCTCCAGGCTATCGAATCCTATGAGGTTGCCCTGCGTTTTGATTCAGGCGAGCAGCGAGCAAGCGAGGGACGGGAGCGAAAACGACTTGCTCTTTCCGATGTCTATCTCGCGATGGGCCTGGCCGAGGAAAACCGCAACACCCTGCAAGGCTGGGAAGCCGCGATAGGCTATTTCAAGAAATCCCTTGAGTACAACAGTGGAAATCAGGCTGCCCAGGAGGGGGTTCCCCGAGTTACCGAGCTGATAGCCGATCACCATTACCAGCAGGGAGTGCGCCTCAGCAACCGTCTGAACGACCGAAATCAGGTGGAACAGGGGATCGCCGCCTTCGATCAGGCTCTGGAATGGATACCCGGTTTTCGCGACGCCCCCCTGCGACGACAGCGGCTGGTAGTGGCTCGGGAGATTATAGACCTTTCCCAGGAGCTCGCTCCGGTGCGGAATGATTTTTCCAAGGTTGAGGCGCAAGTAACGAGCCTCTCGCGATCGGTGAATCGAGCTCACCAGGGGATCACTGATCTGAATAACATTGTGGGACGGGTAAATCAGCTGGAAGGACAACTCCGAACGGTAATCAGTGTCACCGATGCCCTTTCAGTTGTCCCCGTTGTGGGCCCGGTCTTTCGGGTTACCTCAACATCGCTGGGAGCCGTCCACGATCCGGTGCGATCGGTAGACCGGAAAGCAGGCCTTATGAAAACCCCGGCCCTGGAGCCTGCCCTGCGGGAGATCACCTCCGTGAAGGAGCAGACCGACGGGATAAACGCCTCCATGGGCGAGATCAAACGGGAGCTCGACGCAGCCCACGCCATCGTCCAGGGATTAAACAACTGCGCCCAGTCAATCACCGAACTCTCTCCCCTGCAGCAGCTTGAACGCGACCTGGCAACACTCCGGGAATCCCTTTCGGGTCTCCAGACAGGCATCGGCCAGCTCGAAGCGATGCAACAAGAGGTAAACACGACGCTGCTCCGCCTTGGAGAGGCTGTTCCCCTTATCGGCCGGGTAAATACCGGTGTAGAACGGGTCATGCAGCCCCTGGACAGGATCAGCTCAGTTACCAATGAGATCCAGAGCGCCCTCGACAGGCGAGTCTCTGTTCTGGGACGGTCCTTCACGGTTCAGGAAGCTATCGATTCCAGCACGGGAGTGGTCAAGCGCGCCGCCGAGGCAATTCTGAACCCGCTCATGGAGCGTCTGAACATCCAGATTCCCTCTATTCCCGGAATCGATGAGCTTGATCGCCTGCTCGACAGCGTTGAAGGGTACCTTGCCGATATCCGCAAGGCTGGAAACTCCGTACAGCAGGCTGAACGGCAAATCTCACCTGTGGCGGGGCAATTTCAGAAAAGCACCCAGAGCATATCGCAGGTAGTGGTTTCTCAGGGGTGCTCCCTCTAAATCATCTACCCTGATCCTGGACAGGTTTTTTCCAAAACCGGAGAGGCTCCCTTCACGGGGAGCCTCTTTTCTGTATACTACACACCATGTCTTCAAAAGCCAGAAACGCAATCCGTCACCTTACGCCGGAACTGGAACGATCCATCGGGCAGAATCCCCTTTTGAGCATCGATACCTTCCTTATTCCCAGCCCCTACATCCGCGACTCAGGAATCGCCAAAGACTACGAGCACAGCTATGTCTGGGTTCAGGAGGGAGAAATCCTGGGATACATCATGGTCTATTCCGATCCGTCGCAGGAATGCTTTCTTATATACAAGCTGGTTACAAGCCCCTTCGTCCGAGGCGCCGGGATAGGCACTGCCCTGGGAGGGCACCTGGTGGCGTCGATCCCCCGGGAGGCTTCGGTCTACCTCTACGTCTGGGAAAAGCAAACGGACTCGCTGGAGTTTTTCCTGAACAAGGGATTTCACCTGGGCGAGTCCTTGGTATATCGAAACCTCATTTTCCATCACCTCTGGGCGCAGGCCTCGGAGATCCTCTTCAAGCAGAAAGAGGAGGACGAAACGGGGCCGGACAAGCGCGAGGAAATCGGCCGCACCCGCCATGATGCCCGGAAAACGATACGCTTTCTTTCGCATATGGTGGATATCCTCTCTCTGGATAACTGCGGGCGGATCATTGAGGACATAAACCGGGAGACCACCACTCTGGTGAATACCCTGAACTCCTTCCGGGATTCCATGAGCAGGGTCCACGAGGTGAATATCACCGAGTTGATTCTGGAACGAATCGTCCCCTATGTGGGAGGGTCATCGATTCCCTGCGAACTGCGCCTGAAACTGCAAAAAACAAACCAGGTAGTACTGGGGAACTACGTCGACGTGAGTCGGGCCTTCATAAATATTGTCGCCAATTCCCTGGAATCGATCGCCGCATCGAACCGGGAAACGGGGATCATGGAGATCAAAATAGGCGAAGACCAGGGAACTCCCTATGTGCGGTTCAGGGACAACGGGGTCGGTATGGACGCAGCGCGCCTGGAGCGAGGCCCCGACGGAATACCTCTCTTTGTGGGGAAGTCCACAAAAGCCCGAAACGAGGGTGAGGGACTGGGGACGGTCCAGATTTTCAGCACCTTTGGTCCGGAAAACATCACTGTCGACGCCCGACCAAACAGGGGGTGTACCTGGAAAATATCCTTCGGGGAACCTCTGCTTCGAAGCGATCCCTGGTATGCCCGTCTGGAACGGCGCTTCCTCGAGGCATCTCACTTGCAGCAAAGCCGCCCCCTCACAGCCTCGTCATCACGGCAGGAGATCATCGCCTACATCTGGCAAACCAGGAAGATAGAAATCTTCCTCTTCGATGTAATCCTCCATTTCAGCGCCCACCAGAATATTCGCACCATCTTCCGATCGATCTTCGGCTACCTTGTGGGCGAGACTCCGGAATCGCAGTTAAAGAAGTATATCGGCAGCCTCCGGGTGGACCGGCCGGTGATGAAGGATTGGCTCCTGGAAATCTCGCAGCGCGTGCGCTCGCGCTGGATCCTTATTGGTGCAGCAGGCGAAGGAACACCTCTGAGCGATGCCATGCTCAAAAGCTACGGTCAGGCCGTTGATAATGTTATCATCTTCACCCTGAATCCCCGGACGGGGGCGTTCTACGCCACAGACCGCAAGCTGGCGGAGCATCTTGATTTTGCGCCCTACCTGGGGGCAGAGCGGGAAGGCCTCCTGCGGGGAGAGTTCATCGGCGATGTGAACAGCACAGAGAGACCTATCTTCCTTGGGGTCTGGAGCGTCGATTCCCAGGAAGACCTGTTGAGAAAGCTCCTCCTTCTTCAGGAGGGAGCACGGTCTCTCATCAGGATCGGCATCGACCAGAAAAAGCCTCTGGCCTTCTATCAGACCACCTGGATTCGTCATAGCCGTGATATCGATAGCGATGCTGTCACCACCTTTGGTGCCTTTGCAGACCTCCCCCGGCAGGAGCTTCTGCAGTTCTCCCGCGAAGCCGACGACGAAATACAGGGATTTATCCTGGGGAGAGAATAGGCTGGCGGCGGCGCCAGCCATCACGGAGATGTGGTGCCGCTACAGCCTGGCCCGAGGATACGGCTACGCCCCCCCGTTCGGGGCTCTACCCTTATTTGCGTGCTGATCCGTTCCTTCAAGGCCGAGACGTGAGAGATTATACCGATCAGTTTTCCCTCCTGGTGCAGACTCCCCAGGGTGTCCAGGGCAGTATCCAGAGCCTCTTCGTCGAGCGTGCCAAACCCCTCATCAAGAAAGAGTGAATCCACCCGGACCTTCTGACTTGCCATTCGGGAGAGCCCTAAGGCCAAAGCCAGGCTGACGATAAAACTCTCGCCCCCCGAGAGATTTCGGGTGGACCGAATCTCTCCCGCCTGATAGCTGTCCACCACCCAGAGTTCCAGGGGGTGTCCTTCGCGCCGGGTCAGAACATAGCGATCGCTCATTTTCTGAAGCTGTCGGTTCGCCTGGCCGATCATCATCTCGAAGGTGAGCCCCTGGGCAAAGTTTCGATACTTCTTGCCATCGGCGGAGCCAATCAACTCGTGAAGATCGGCCCAGCGCCGGGATTCGGTTCTCTGGGCGTCAAGGGCCTTTTGCCGTTCCTTCTGCCGCTCCCTGGCAGCTCGTTGCTCATTCAGGCGGTAGGAAATATTCACCAGAGTCTCCTGGAGATCCTTCAAGGAGGCGGTGCAGTCACGACAGCGTTGCTCCAGCACGTCCAGAGGCTCCTCCGTGATATTTCGGGCAGACTCCAAAGCGAGCCGCTGCTCCCGATCTTTTTGGCGGGCTCTCAGTTCCAGAGCCAGCTCATCGAGGTTCCGAGCCTTTTCGGCCAGGAAGTCTCGCTCGTCGGGACTCAGCCGGGCAGCATGAAACTCATCCTCCCGGGAAAACCCCTGGTTCCCCAGGGCCTGGAGAAATTCCCTGGTACGCCCCTCCAGTTCCGGCGCTCGCCGGGACAGTCGTTCCCGAAGTGAGTCAATCCGGGTGCCCAGAATCTGCACGTTTCGACGCGCTTCGTCGTGGCCCTCCCGGGCCGCCCTTTCGGCCTTTTCGGCCTGGTCCCGGGCAGTCTCAAGGCGCCGCTCTTCCTCATCGGGATCTATGGAACCGTACTTCGCGACCCGTTCATCCCGGGCCCTGGCAAGATCTTCCTCCAACGACCGCTGGTGCTCCTGCTCTTCTCCCAGAGTCTTACGCTGCGTGGCCAGAACGGCGTCGCGGGCTGCCAGGTCGCTCCTCAGATCACTCAATCGCCGTTCCTGTTCTTCCTGCTTCAGAATCTGGCTCTGCCAGGCGTCACGCCGCTTCCGAAGTGAGGACAGGAGGGGCGCGAGATCATCCCGGGGGACTTCGGTGATCCCCAGGGGAGCCAGCGATTCCAGCAGGGAAGACACACCTTCCTGCTCGTCTCTGCCAAGCCTCTCAAGCTCCCGGTTCAACCCGGCCCAGCCCTCCTGAGCCATTTCCTCGTCGTGAAGAGCCCGGGCAACCTTCTGCTCCCGCCTTGCCAGATCTTCACGCAGACCGGTTTCAGCACCTTCGAGCTCCCGGATCTTCTCTTCCTGCTCTTCTGCCCGGGCAATCAGGGATCTCAGGCTCTCGATGGCTTGCTCTGTCTCGCCCGGCACGGGGACGTTGCCCGCTGCGAAGGGATGATCCCTGGAGCCGCAGAGCGGACAGGGAGTTCCATCTTCCAGGCGGGTTCGATGGCTCTCGAGATCGGCGATGGTCCTGAGAAGAAGGAGCTCGCGCTGGAGCGATTCTTTCTCCGCGCGGTACTCCCGCAGAAACCGTCCCTGGAGGAGCTCGTCAAGGCCGGTCCTGGCTTGTTGCAGCGTCTGGGCGACTTTCGTCAGGTCCTCCTGCCGGGCAGATCGCTCGTTCCGGCTCGTTTCCAGATCTGCCCCGGCCCGCTTCAGAGCAGCCTGATATTTTGCAGACTCTTCCTTCTTCTGGATAATGTCCCGACGCAGCAGACGCAGCCGTTTCATCTGCTCCTCAAGACCGGCGAGCTCCTGGAGCAACGCCTGATCCTGGCGGTTTTCTTCCAGAGAGGTCTGAATCGTGGCCAGATCCGCTTCGACGACGGCGACCCCTTGCCGAAGCCGGACCAACTCCCGTTCCTGGTCTTCCACGACACGGAGATGCTTCTGGCAGGAGAGAGCCTTCTTCCGGACTCCGTCTTCCAGCGTGGAGCACTGATAATCCAGCGATCGGAGTGATCGCAGGCGCGGCGCCGCTGCTTCCTGTTCTTTTCTCACCTCGACCACGCACTGCTCAGCCAGTTCGAGCGCCTCGGCTCTGGCCGCAGCCAGGGATTCAGCCTCGGGAAGAGATGCCTCTCCCTCCGCTAAGGCCTTCTGGTCCTCCTTCTGCTCGCTCCGAAGTGATACAAGCCCTGCAAAGGCTCCTTCCAGGGAAGCTGCCGCCCTGGCCCGGTCCAGCCGGTCACGATCGGGCTGGAATGATTCCCGGTCACGCTGAAGCTGCCCGGTCTCGCGGGAAAGGTCACTGATTTCCTTTTTCAGGCCCTTCACAAGGGTGACCCAGTTCCGGGCTTCTTCGGTTTGGACCAGTTTGGCCTCCAGACGCGCTTGCCGGTCCACACCTTCCTTCTGCTTCAGGAGGAGTTCCTGCTCCTCCTGTGGTTCCAGCAGGACAATTCCGGCAGTTTCGGCCTGAAGCTGTTCCATTTTTATCCGTTCCTCGCGATACCGCTCATGAACATGTCGGGAGATTTGGCTGTACATCTCCGTCCCGGTGATTTGTTCCAGCAGAGGAGCTCGTTCGTCCGGAGGGGCCTGCAGAAACGCGGCAAAGCTCCCCTGGGCCAGCAGCATGGAGCGAGTGAAGCGATCAAAATCCATACCCGTCACCGCCTCGATCTGTCCGGCAACGCCCCGAAGACTGGACTCCAAGACCTCGCCGGAATCGGCCCGGGCGATCTCGTGCTTCGGAGGTTGAAGGTCTCCCTCGGAGCGTTTCCGCGCCCGGCGCTGACTCCAGTGGCAGCGAAAACGTCCAGACTGGGTCTCGAAGGTTGCCTCGGCGAAGCACTCGCCGGTCTGGCGGGACATGATCTCGTTCCCGCTTTTGCTGATCCTGCTCAGACGGGGCGTCTGGCCGTACAGGGCCAGGCAGAGTGCATCGAGAATGGTGCTTTTTCCTGCTCCCGTGGGGCCGGTAATGGCAAAGATCCCGTCCGAAACGAAGTCGGGATGATCAAGATCGATCTGCCACTCCCCCACCAGGGAGTTCAGGTTTTTGAAGCGTATCTGTAGTATTCGCATGAGTCTCCCCTGGTCATTCTGCCTGGAGGTCCGCCTCATAGAGTGAGGTGAGCGCTTCCCCGTAGGTACGCAGGAGTTCCCGATGGCGGTCAGGGGAAATCTCGTGAAGCTTCAGGCAGCGAAGGAATACCTCCTGCACGTCGAGATCACCCAGCTCCTCATCCTGACCGGCTTGTTCCAGCACACGATCGACGACACCGGTATTTTTCACCCTGAGAACCTCCAGGGGTGTCCCCTCCAGCAGACTCTCCAGACGCCCCCGAAGGTCACCCGAGCTATCATGACCCTCGTAGATGACCTCCAGCCACACCGGGCATTTCTCTGCAGCCAGGGCAGGGATCGCTTCTTCCAGAGCCGGCCAGTCTCCCTGAAGACGCCGGAGTTTCTGAAAGACCGGAACGGGAATTAACTCCACCGATGCGGGCGGATAGAGAGTGTCTTTGTCGTCCTTTGCCTCAGGATGATTCCCGGGTCCGGAGAGCACGACCAGACAGAGGCTTTTCTGCTGTTTTGCTTCGCCGAATCCCATGGGCAGGGGGGAGCCACTGTAGCGGCAGGTTTCCAGACCGCCCACCGTCTGGGGGACGTGGAGATGCCCCAGGGCAACATAACTGAAGGAGGGAGGAAATATCCCGGCCGTAACCTGCGCCAGAGTTCCTACATAGAGGTCCCGCACGCCGTCACCCTCCAGGGTGGTTCCTCCTGCGGCAAAAAGATGACCCGTAGCGATGATCGGAACAGGCACTCCCAGGGCGCTCCGCTTTTCCAGAGCTACATCGGCCACAGCAGTGTAGTGATCGCACAACCCTTTCAGCAGCTTTCGCTCCTTGTCCTCCAGACTCTCGCCGGCTTCGGCGGTGCGAAGATCCCGATCGCGAAGATACGGCACGGCGCACACGATGAGTTCCGGCGATCCCTCGGGATCGTCCAGAACGAGAACTTCCTCTTCGGGAGTTTCGGCCCGGCCCACAACATGAACGGAGAGTGTTTTCAGGAGCTCCCGGGGAGCGTTCAGGAAGGAGGGAGAATCGTGATTCCCTGCAACAATCACCACATGACGGCAGGAAGAGGCCGCGACCCGACAGAGGAACTGGTAATACAGCTGTTGCGCCCGATGGCTCGGCGCAGTGGTATCAAAGATATCCCCCGCTACCAGAAGGAGATCGATCCGGTGATCGGCAATGGCCGTTACCAGCCAATCCAGGAATGCTTCAAACTCCTGGTAGCGCTGCCGGCCATAGAGGGCCCGGCCGATATGCCAGTCGGCTGTATGGAGAACTCGCATGATTCTGCGCTCCCTTCAAGCATACCCCGGCGCGGGGTATTCCGGTCAGACCCCGCAGGATCTGACCGGAGCCAATCCTGCATCTACAAAAGGTTTGGCAAGAACATCATCAGCGAGGGCACATAGGTAACCACAATCAGCACCAGAAGAAGTGCGATGATGAAGGGATAAACCTCTTTTATGAAGGAGCCAATGGAAACACCTGTAATCGAACAGGTGGTAAACATCATGGACCCGAAGGGGGGCGTGATGCCGCCGATCATGATATTTACAATGATCACCAGACCGAAATGTACGGGATGCATTCCCATGGCGGTAACCACAGGCACCAGCAAGGGGGCAACAATGATCAGCACCGCCCCACCCTCAAGGAACATTCCCATAAGGAGGAGGAAGATATTTATCGCTACCAGCATGATCCAGGGATTATCGGCAAACTGCATCAGCGACTGAGTCAGCAAAAAGGGGATTCTCTCCCAGCTGAGGTACCGTCCGAAAATCGAAGCTGCCACGATGATCAGGATAACGGCGCTTGTGGCCTGGACGGTGTTTTTCATGATGATCGGGAAGTGGTGCCATTTGAGCTCCTTGTAGAAGAACACTCCCACGACGGTGCAGAAGACCACAGCGATCGCCCCGGCTTCGGTGGGGGTAAAAATACCAAAGCGGATACCAAGAATGATTCCAAAGGGCATGAGCAACGCCCAGATAGACTCCTTGAGTTGCAGGAGAATCTCTTTGGGGGAAGACATCTTCTCTCTCACTGGTTTGTAGCCACGCCGCACGGAAATAATGTGGACCGTGACCATCAACGCCAGGGCCATCAGGATGCCTGGCATATAGCCACCGATAAACATTCGGGCCACCGAGACCTGGGCTATGAGGGCGTAGATAATCAGGTTGATTCCCGGAGGGATCACCGGGGCGATCGAGGAAGAGGCTGCGGTGATCGCCGTGGAAAACTCGGCACTATAACCGCGTTTTTCCATCTCCGGCACCAGGATTTTTGACTGCATCGCCGCATCGGCGTTGGCAGAACCGGAGATGCCGCCCATGAGGGTGCTCAGCACCACGTTTACCTGGGCCAGACCGCCTTTCATATGCCCCGTGAGCACATCAGCCATGCGCATGAGGCTGGCACTGATCCCGGAGTAGTTCATGATTTCGCCAACCATGATGAAGAAGGGCACGGCCAGGAGCGGAAACGACGAGGCCGAGGTGATAAAACTCTGGAGAACAAGATCGGGCGGAGACCCGACATCACCAAAGGTAAAATAGGCCAGAGTGGCGCCGATTAGCGCAAAAGCGATGGGAATACTCGAGAAGTACAGCACCATCACGATAACGATGGGGAAAAGTGCCATAAAATTAAGTCCTTTCTATACAGATGTATCAGAAATCTATTCGGACGCGATTTCCGCTGGCGGCTCTGACGAGAGACCGGCCTGCACAATGAGTTTTATGTCCTGGTACACGAACCCTATGGCGTGGAGCATGATGAGCCCGAAACCGATAGTAATTGCCAGATTCACATAGATCGAGGGAATGTTGAGGACCGGTGTAGTCTTGAGCCGGTTAGACTGGATCATCAGGACACTCAGATAACAGACATATCCGTTGATTAGAACCATCATCAGATCGATAATCACGGCAATAACACGCTGAAAGGACTCCGGAAAGAGACGCGTAATCAGATCAATCCCGATATGCATCCTCCGTTTATAGACGGCGGCTGCGCCGATGAAGACGCTCCAGATAAAGGCCGTGGTGGCGATTTCCTCAACCCAGAAAAGACCGCTTCTGAAGCCATAGCGCAAAATTACGTTGAGAATAACAACTGAAACTGTTACCGAGAGAAAGAGCGCACTCACGATCTCCTCGGCGTGGAATAAAATAGTTGAAAGCTTGTTTTTCATGATTTGTACTCACTGAAAACCGGGGCGCTGCGCCAACGCACAGGCCCCGGTCGAGATTTTTCTCAGGAACGCAAGAGATTAGTTCCTGATCGCGTCGAGCTCAGCAAATACGGCATCGAAGATTCCGGGGGTCATGCCGGCCTGTTCCCGATACATGGGAGCCAGACGGGCACGGAAAGCCTCGCCGTCCACTTCGTGGAACTGCACACCGTTTGCCTCGAGCTCAGCCACAACGTCGGCGTGGTTGGCCATGAGGATCGCGTTCCCCTCGGCGGCGCCTTTGGTGAACTCTTCCTGGATGATCTCCCGGTACTGCTCGGGGATGCTGTTCCAGACATCGATGTTGATGTAGACACCACAGGTTCCCAGGATGTGCCGTGAGAGACCTACGTGGGTCGCACCGGTCTCGAAGACCTTGTTTCCGATGTTGGTGAACTCTGAACCTTCGAGCCCGTCAACGACGCCCTGCTGTACTGCGGAAAGAGTCTCGCCCCAGGGAAGGGGGTTCGCAATAGCACCCATGTTGTTCAGGGTGTTGATGTACAGATCCGTTCCGGGAACCCGAATCTGCAGACCCGACAGGTCTTCAGGGGTCCGCACGGGGCGGCGGGTCATCAGGTTGCGAAAGCCGTAGATGTAATCCAGCGCGAGGATCTTGATACCCTGCTCCTCGGCACGGGCCATCATGTCCTGAACCAGATCGGTCCGCACCAGTTCCACATACTCGTCAAAGCTCTGGTAGAGCATGGGAGCGTAGAGAGCCTTCATGTCCGGTACGTAGTCACCGATGAACGAGGGGTCTTCCACGGAGATGAAGTTGGCTCCGCGCACAACCTGCTCGACACCTTCCTTGTAAGCAGCAAGCTGCGCCTGGGGAAAGGTCTGAATCTCGATAGCTCCGTCGGTCCGCTCGTAGATGCGCTCGGCCACCCAGTCCATGGATTGGGAGAGCTGCTCCACGGGGTTGAAAACGTGGCTGAGCCGAAGCACCAGCTTGTAATCGTCACCATCTTTTGCCTCGGCCTTACCGCCTGCGTAGAGTGCTGTGGTTGCAGCACAAACCATAAGAGCCACCAAACCAAGGGTTTTCATTTTGTTCATTCGTCCTCCTCTTTTCTTATCGAAACGAAGGGAGATGGTATCCTGCGTTTGTCCACGTGTCAAGAAAAATTGTAGCATCCAGCGGTTGTCACTTCACGATTCCGGCAAATATGAAAATAGTGAAAACAAAACGCCTCAAAAAAATACTTTTTAAAAGCAAAAAAGAAATAAACGAATTCAATATGAGAAAACTGGAATAAACGAACCTCCTGAGAAGAGTACATAAATCCGGGCACGCACAGACTATCCTTCGTGAAGAGGTTTCCCCAGAATATCCGGAAGGATACCGGGCGCCCCCTCTCGGATTCGCTCGCCCGCTCTGATCCTGCGCCGTAATTCCTGAATAACGCTATCGATTTGCAGAAGTGATTCCAGCTGGTCCTGTTCGTCACGATCGGCAGCAATGATTTTTTGGACCGCGCCGTTGCGGATCACCAGGCGCTGGGAACACATCAGGGCCAGGAGCGGATCGTGGGTGGCGATCAAGACAATTTTCTCCCGGCTGCACAGAAGATCAAGGGCCTTGCGCTTGTCGATCCCGGCGTTTTCTATCTCGTCGATGAGAACGATAGGCGAGGTGCTCAAGTATGCTGTGTCGGCGATCATCAGGGCCCTGCTCTGCCCTCCTGACAGAGCCGTGACAGCCGTTTCTGCCGTACAGGGCTCTCCCGCCAACTCATTGGCCATGGTGATTATATTCTCGATGATACGGGGCTCGTCGATCATTCTGCTCTCGGCGTGAAGTTTCAGAAACTCTCCCACCGTGGTATCCATGACGAAGTTCATGTTCTGCGAGAGCTGTGCAACGATCCGATGCTCGATGGAAAAACGCAACTCCGGGTCGGGAGGCTCCCCGTTGATAAGGACTCGTCGCCCCGTGGGGGTGTCTTCCTGGGCAAGCCACTCGATATCGGCCAGGAGCCTGCTTTTTCCTGACCCCGTGGGCCCCACGATCCCCGTAATCTCGCCCCGCCTCAGGGTGATAACAAGATCTTCCGGAATTCCGTCCTTGTCGTGACCTCCCAGGAGGGATAGTTCCCGCACATCCTTCTGTCCGGCCCGGGTCATGTCATCGATCTTCTCCAGAAAGTCTCTCAGGTTTCGCAGAAGCTGTCCCTTGGTGAGACCGATGTCGAGAAAGTCATCCTCCCCCATGGCTTCTATCTGATGACCTGGAGATGGAGCTCCGGGGGCCGAATCTATCCCGTACCCCCTGAAAAAATCGATCAGCTGGGGAGCCTCGCTGCAAAGCTCTTCCCAGGAGAGGGATAACAAATAATCACACTGGTTCATGGTTCACACCTTGATCTTTCGGGTATTTCCGACCTGATACTGCTCTCCAATTTGGGTTTCCCCCAGACAGTAGGAGCAGAGCGCCGCTGGCATGGGAAAGCGCAAGCGCCCTCCCTGCAGGCTCGTTTGATCAGGGGCATCGGCTATCAGTCGGGATAGCTCATAGGCCCCCTGACCGGTTATGCCGTTCACAAAGAGAATCCGGGCACCGGCGTTGGCCTGGCGGACCTTGAAGGAGAAGACCTCCCGCTCCGCCTGGGAGACAATGTCCCCTTTGGTTATCACCACAAGATCTGCAAGTTTGAGCATGGGCCCTATCTTCCGTGGCGTGTGGATTCCCATGAGGTTGTCGATGACGCAAAGGGACAGGACATTTTTTATATGGGGAGAACAACGGTTGCAGAGACCGGCGCTCTCGGAAACAAGATAGTCCAGGTTCTCCTGAAGTCCCCAGTTCAGACAATCCTCTATGTTGCTGACAAAATAGTGGTCGGGACAAAGGTTTCCCGACAGCCCAACCTTCACGGGGATTTCCAGCTCCTGGTAGAGTTCCTTATCGTGCGTTGTGAGGCAGTCAAACTTGACCACCCCGGTGCGGTGGCCCTGATCCTGCAAAACCTTGAGAACTTTCAGCATGACCGCCGTTTTCCCCGACGAGGGAGGCCCCGAGACGGTGACAAGCTTCATGACACAAGGTATCCCGAGAAACGCCGCTTCAGCTCTTCCGTCTCATCCTCATACCCCCGGGAAAGGATGTGGTCGTAGTCGGGAAGAACAAAGGAATGGTCCGGAGATATCTCGTCAGCCATGATATACCCCCCCAAGGTGAGCAGCTTCCTGAAGTCTTCACCGTAGAAGAAGGCCAGCGGCTCTTCCCGACACCCCCTCGTTTCCCTTGCGGCCAGAACCTGCAGAGGAGCAAAGAGAGGCCCCTCGGCGAAATCGAGCATAGCCACCCGTTTGTGTCGGGGAATCTGCGTGGCTGCCGCCCCGGGCATAATGCTGAAACGGCTCCGCTCCGGCGAAGAACTATCCATAGCCTTGATGATTCGGGAGAAATGCTTGACCCCCGTTACATTCCGGGCGAACTGCTCCAGCCCGGCCTCTCCCCGGGCCTTGAGTATCCGGTAGAGAAGAGCTGTGTTTGAAACTGTTTCGTCACAGCCGTGCAAACAGATCTCCCCGGCGTAGCACGGATCGGCAAGATCAAGCCACGAGCCGGGGAGAGGACTCTCACTGTCCACGGATTGATCCAGCAGGCAAGACCATCCGCTTGCCGCCAGAAGCCCTATCTTGTGCCGATCCATCTCTCCTTTCAGAGAAACCGGCAGGGATGTGTGGAACCCCTCGGGCACGCAGGGCTCATACAAGCCTGTTTCTACAAAGCGGCTGCGAAAATTGTGGCTGAACGTCCCGTGTCCTGCCGTTGCAACGATCAGCTCCGGCAAATCCTCCCGCGTGCGGGCTCCTTCGAGCAACTCCTCGGCATCATCGCAACTCATACCCTCAAGACTGGGGCAATAGATCGGCAGGGAAGCGCTGCGGTTGTACTCTTCCAGATACTCCTCGAAGATCCGATTGAATCGGGGCCGCAGGGGACAGGGGATAATACATAAAATAGAAATATATCCATCTTTAAAGGCCATCACACACTCCTTGATCTGATTTTTTCTCGCGGGTTTTTCGCGAGTTTTGCTTTGTCTCTTGCTACTCTCTACAGGCTCCTGCATCTATTGTGTGCTGCCGTGGCCGCCTTCCCGTCCTCGATGGACCAAAAGAAGGATAAAGAAGGGAGCTCCCAACGCCGCCGTGACCACCCCCACGGGAAGCTCAACGGGCATAAAGACAGTTCTGGCGCAGAGGTCAGCCACCAGAAGCAGAAAGGCTCCCATGAGAGCCGAAAAGGGCAGAAGCACCCGACTGTCATTGCCCACGACAAGGCGACTGATATGGGGGGCCACCAGACCGACGAAACCGATTGTTCCTGCCACACTGACAGCACTTCCGGCCAAAGCCGCCGCCAGAGCAATAAAGAGAAATCGCAAGGCCCCTATGTTGCTCCCCAGACCGGATCCCATCTCGTCCCCCAGGGGGAACAGGTTCAGTTTGGGGCTCAGAAAAATTGCCAGGACAATTCCCGGCAAGCTGTAGGGAGCGACAAGAGCGACATGGTTCCAACTGCGTCCCGAAAGGCCTCCAATGAGCCAGGTGTAGGTTACGTCCAGGTCATCGCTGTGAAGCACCATGATTCCCGAGGTGATCGCGTTCAAAAGGGCCGAAATGGCGACTCCCGCCAGGATGATCGTTACTGTTCCCCCTCCTGCATCGAGCGCTCTGGGCCAGGCAGCCAGGGCATACACCAGGGCGGCCGCTCCCAAGGCTCCTGCGAAAGCTGCCGGAGGAACAAAATGAAGGTGTCCCGGCAACACCACCATCACCAGAACAGCAAAGAACCCCGCCCCCGCCGAGACACCGATGATGTTGGGTGAGGCCAGGGGGTTTCTCAACACCGCCTGCAGGAGACAGCCCGCCACGGCCAGATTCATCCCGCAGAGGGCTGCCACCAGGGCTCTGGGCAACCGGATATTTCTGATAACCTGGAATGCCAGGATCTGCGGGCCCTGAGCCTGACCAAAGAGGGCACGAACCACCTCGGAAACGGTAAAACTGATCGTTCCGGAGTTCAGGCTGAGCGCCACTGCCAGCCCGGTGGCCAGAAGCAGCGCTGTGAAAGCCAGCCCGAACGACCTGGGATCAGTTGTTGCTGATAACATCAGCGGTGATCCGCAGGGCTTCTTCGCTGGAAAGGTTGCCCGGGTTCACGCGTTGGGGCAAAACAAAGACCTGACCCTGCCGGACAGCTCTTACCCCCTGCCAGAGAGGATTATCCAGGTAATAGGTGCGAAGCCACTCCAGATTCCGTTCACCACTTCCGGCCGACCGAATCACCAGAATATCGGGATCAGCCTCGGTTATGGCCTCGATATCGTAGGTGACAAAGGTGGACCGGCCAGAGCCGGGGAGGTTCGCGGGAACCACATTCTGTATTCCCAGCGAAGGAAGCAGCGCTCCGTAGAGACCAGTGGGCTGAGCCGCCTGAATCATCTCGCTTCCGCCCTGGACAATTATTCCCCGCTCGTAACCCAGGGGAGCAATCTGCTGCTGGACCTCCTCGAGGACCGCCGTGATGTGTTCACAATAGACAGCAGCCTCCTGTTCCCGCCCTGTCAACTGGGCAAAGAGAAGAATCCGATCGGTGAAAAAATTGTCACCCTCAAAGGAGGGGTCAACAAAGGCAACAGTTGCTCCCATTGATTCCAGCATTTCCGTCATTTCTGAATGCTGCCGCACATTTGCAATAATCAGATCCGGTTCAAGGGCCAGGATCGCCTCGATATCGGGGCTTCCCTGACGCCCCAAGCTGGGGAGGGCGTTCATTTCGGGACGGTTATTGTACTCCTCCACTTTTCCCACGGGAACAAGGCCGATGGCATACAACTCTTCCATAAACTGTCGGGAGAGTCCCACGATCCGCTGGGGAGGAGCTTTCAGATAAACGTCCCGACCCAGATGGTCTGTGACAACCCATCCCTGAAGCCCCCCTTCCCCGAGAGAATCTTCTGCCGATTCTGTTCGGCCGAAGGAACTGAAAAGTGTCACTGTGAGAATCACCGTCGCCAGGATTACCCAGAGGGGCGTCCTCTTTTTCTGATGGGTCTTGGTCATGATAGCACTCCTTCTTTCTCTGTTGTGGTTTTGACTGAGCTTGAAGGCCCGGTCCTTCTCATCTTGCAGGGGCACAGGGGAACCACCACCGATCGCTCTCCCTCTCCGACAGAACAGAGACAGGTGCGGACCCCGTAAACCTCCTGGAGGCAATCCTCGTTGAGAACGCTCTCGGGACACCCCCGGCTGTAAATTCGTCCCTCTTTCATGACATACACGCGGTCGCACACGGCCATGGCGTGATTTACATCGTGGAAAACGGCAATCAGGGTTTTCCCCATCGTCCGTTTCAGCTCGGTGAGCACCTCCAGGACCGCCCATTGGTGACGCAGATCGAGATAACTCACCGGTTCGTCCAGAAGAATGAGGGGCGTATCCTGGGCTATGGTCATGGCGATCCAGGCCCGCTGACGTTCCCCTCCCGAGAGTTGATCCAGGGGCTTGTGCTGGAGATCCAGAAGCTGTAACTGCTCCAAGGCCTGGTGTACTGCCCGGCGGTCCTCTGCTGACTGATGCCACCCCGTGACCGAATAGGGATTCCTTCCCAAAATAACCAGCTTTCTTACGGTGATTCCCGGCACATCAAGCTGATGCTGGGGAAGAAAACTCACATGCCGAGCCCGTTCCCGCGGTGCAAGCCCGGACTTTGATGAGGACCCATAGTGAAGTGAGCCCTGGTGAGACTTCAGGACTCCCGCAATACACCGTAGAAGGGTGGATTTTCCGCACCCGTTAGGGCCCAGCAATCCAATGATCTCCCCTCTTCCGGCGGAGAGAGAAATCTGGTGGAGAACGTTTTTTCGTCCATAGGAAAAGGAGATGTCCCGGCAACGAAAGAGCAGGGGCTCTTCCCGGGACTCGGGAACATGAATATCGCCAGGATCGTGCAACATACTAACTTTGTTTAAAGAGATTCTTATTGTTTGTCAAGACTAACTGATGGAATAAAAAAAGCCCCTCCCTCCTTTTGCTGCGGGAGGGGCTTCCTCTACCCTTTTCCCTGAACCGCCTCGTCCAGGGTGATGAAGGCTCTGCGGAGCATCGCGATGAAGGCCGGGGTATTCACTTCCAGGGCGACCGCAACGTTTGGCTCCTCTCCGGTAATATTATAGAGGTCCACCACAGTCCGTCCCCGGGTGTGGGTGCCCTGTGTTTCGATCGCTACATGATGATGGCCTGCCTTCAGAAGCGAGGGGTCGATCACAGAGGCCACAGCCAGTGCATCGTGGATGGGAGCGCCCTCGATCCCGAACACATCCTTGTTGGCTTGTGCAAAAAACTCCAGCAGAGGAGCGGCTACGGACGAAACGGGACCTCCCAGGCGAGCCAGTTCCTCTATCTCGCTGAAGGTCATCACTGCCTTGTTGGTGACATCGAGCCCCACCATAGTGAGAGGCAGCCCCGCAGAAAAGACAACGTCGGCGGCTTCGGGATCAACAAAGATATTGAACTCTGCAGCGGGAGTGAAATTGGAGTCCAGGGCAGCGCCCCCCATGAGAACGATCTGCTCAATCCGTTCCTTGATAGCAGGGTTCTTGAGAAACAGGAGCGCGATGTTTGTCAGAGGCCCTGTGGGAACGAGGGTCACCTTTTCGGGGGATTCAAGTATCAATTTTTCCAGAAGATCCAGGGCATGGCCTGGCCAGGGCTCCACCCCGGGAAGGGGGAGTTCTGCACCATCCAGTCCTGAAGAGCCATGGATCTCGGGGGCAATTATCAGATCCCGCAGAAGGGGTTTGTCAGCGCCCCGGGCAACAGGAATATCCCCCCGGTTGATCAGCGTGAGCACCCGCAGGGCGTTCTCGAAGGTCTTGTGACCCTCCTGATTACCGGCGACGGTAGTTACCCCCAATAACTTGATGGATTTGCTGGCGCAGGCCAGCATAATAGCCACCATGTCGTCGTGTCCGGGATCACAGTCGATGATTATTGGTTTTGGATTCACTGTTCTATACGTTCCTTTCCAGGGGTCTGGCCAAAGCTTCAGCGAAGGCTTCAGCAAGAGCCAGAGGCCCTACCCTTTCATCCCACCCTGTGTGAGACCACTAATAATGAACCGCTGAAACACAAGAGCGAGCAATACCGGAGGGAGGACCCCCACAGCAAGCCCGGCCGCCAGCAGGCGATACTCGATTGCAAACTGCCCGAGGAACATGGACATTACTACCGGCATGGTGCGGGCAGCGGCGGTACTGGTGAAGAGCAACGCATAGAGAAACTCCCCCCAGGAGAAGAGAAAGGATATCAGCATCACCGAGATGACCCCGGGAATCGCCATGGGAAGAAGAATTCGCCAAAATGCTCCGAACCGTGTACAGCCGTCAACCCGCGCGGAATCTTCCATCTCCTTATCGATCATATCGAAGTAATTATTCATGATCAGCGTCACCCAGGCCATACAAAAAGACGTGTTCATGATAATCAGGGGTAAGTAGGTGTCCAGAATCCGCAATCGATGAAAGAGGATGAACATGGGCACCGCCAGCGTGACCTGCGCCAGCAAGCGGCTGCCCAGAATGAGTACATAGGCGACGTTTTTTCCGGGAAAATCAAGCCGGGCAAGCGCGTAGGCCGCGACAGTTCCAAGAACAAGGGCCAGAAGGGTTGAGGTTGCCGCAACAATGATGCTGTTCATGAGGGAACGCCGGTACATTTGGGCTGCACTGCGTCCCGTAGCACCCTGGACCTCGGCAAACCCCAAAACCTGGGCGTAGGCAATCGGCGATGCATCGCGAGGAACCATGGTGGGGATCATTTTCCCTGCAATATGGCGTTGAGGCGTGACACTCATCACCCCTATCCAATAGAACGGAAGCAAGACCGCCAGAACGATTCCAACAATAATCAGCCGATGTACGACCTTTAGCCAACCTGACAATTTCTGTGTATTCATGAATTCCTTCGCCTTGTGTGTAAAAATTGATGTGCCGCCACACATCCCCGGGACCAGCCCCAGGATCAGGCAGGCTTCTTCTCGCGCAACATTCGCACATACCCCACGGTTATGAGAGCCGTGAAAAGAAAAAGTATGAACGCCACCGCCGCACCCCGACCGTGACGAAGGAAGATAAACGACTCCTGATAGGCATAGTACGAGAGCACCCGGGTGGAATCACCAGGGCCACCTTTTGTAAGAATGAAGATGAGATCAAAGGCGTGAAAGACAAAAATGGTGCGCATGATCAGCGCGACCAGTACAACGGGCTTCATAACGGGAAGGGTAACATACAAGAACTGTTTCCACCGGTTTGCACCATCCACCAGCGCAGCTTCGTACATGGAACGCGGGATCGCCTGCAGGCCGGCGAGAAAGATCATTACCGTGATGGGCGTAAACTTCCAGGAATCGACCAGAACCACCATGGTTATCGCGAGAAACCGGTCAAGAAACCAGTTCATCTCACCCTGCACTAACCCCAGAAGTCTCAGGGTCGCGTTAAAATACCCATCGGTGGAGGAAAGAAATCGACTCCACATGATACCCACCAGGGAGGTCGGTATCGCCCAGGGGATGAGAATGAGGGATCTTACAAAGTTTTTTCCGGCAAAGTCCACATTGAGAGAGAGGGCAACGATCATTCCTATAACCATCTGAAAAACGATCGTTCCCAGGGCAAAATAAAGGGTTGCTCCCAAGGCAGCCTGAAGATGCCCTGACTCAAAGATTGTCACATAATTCTGGAACCCAACGAAGCCGCGGTTCATAAGACCGCGAATATCCTGCGTACTGAGAAACAGGACGTACAATATGGGCAGAACAGCTGTACAGAGGATCAGGATGAACGTGGGAGCCATCATTACTGCACCAAGCTGTCGTTCCGAAAGATCCTTGGTTTTCAAAAGCGCCACCTCTGGATGAGAGCCGGGAAATGTCCCCGGCTGGAAGAAGATATCTCCGACACCTCCCGGAAGAGGTGCCGAAGACAGTACAATTTACTTCTGTCCTAATACTTGTTTTACACGGGATGAGCCCAAAAGAGCTTCCCCCGGCGTGACCTCAGAGGCCTTCCCTGTCAAGCATCCGCTGAGCGGCTGCCTGGGCCTGATTCAGCGCTTCCTCGGGGGATCGGTCGCCAAGAAGAGCCAGATGCATAGCCGGTGTAAAGATGTTATTCCGGAACTCGGAGTACCAGGTCAGGAAGTGACTTGGCCTGAGGCCTGCTTCCTGGATCTGCCGCTGGAACGTCTCCACCAGGGGATACTCTTCCGGGGGAAACTCGTTAACCAGCGGGGGCTGATAGAGCGCCTTGATTGTTCCCTCTGCACCACCCTGCTGGCGCATGACTCCACGGGCTCCTTCCTCGCCCTTCATGTACTGCAAAAGCTTGAACGCCCATTCGGGGGAGCGGGAAGTGGGAGAAATTGCATACCCTCCGCCACCAAGAACGGTATAGGCCTCCCGCACAATCGACGGAATCGGGGCCACAGCCACATCGTTCACAATAGACGATTGCTCGGGATCTGTTGCCCTGCCCCAGATGAAGTTCCAGTTGATCTCGAAAGGCTGATCACCGGCGAGGAAGAAATGGAAGTTGTCCCAGTCGCTGGTCTCCAGGGCTGCCCGTGGCACAATTCCTTCGTCCAGGATTTCCTTCATGTAGGTAAGGGCGTTGATTCCGGCTTCGCTGTTGAAGGTGAACTCAGTGCGATCTTCGTTCATCCACTCGCCGCCGAACAGTTTCAGCATGATATCAAACTGAACCATACCGCATTCGCCGCCGGCAATCCAGCCGGGGAAAAACCCGTAACTTGCAAGGCCCTGGTCGATTGCTTCCCGGGAGATCTGCAGCATCTCGTCGAATGTGGCGGGAGGCTCGTTGTAGCCAAGTTCTTTCAACATTGCTGCGTTGTAGAAGAAAGAGACCGATGCTGCGGTACTGGGAAGCCCCCAGAGCTTGCCGTCGTGGGATGTAAGAAACTCCCGGGTAATATCGAAATATTTCTCGGTCATCGCATCAAGCTCGGCATCGGTGGCCAGATCGTTCAAAGGGATAGCCATTCCGACCCCACCCAGCTCGGCGTGCCAGGAGTTGCTCATCATGTAGAGATCTATGGGAGTTCCCGCTGTGATACCCGTTGTGATCTGACTCCAGAGCTGACCATAGGGGAACTCCAGCCATTCCACTTCGATCCCATAGGTATCCTCGAAAACCTGCGCCGCCGGGCCAAATTGAACCACGTCAATGTCCAGGGCGATGATCGTTAGCTTCTCGGGTTTTTCTGCTGGAGCCGGCGCCTCGGCCCGCCCTCCGGAAAACGCCGGGAACCCGAAGCCAACAACAGCAACGGCGACCATACAGAATAATTTTTTTGCCATACACACTCCTCCTGTTTTTTTCTAGTATGACGGTAAACCGCTTTTACCGACCTGTCAAGAAAAGGTTTTCACAAATTATATTCTCCGATTCCATCCAAGGTGAAACCCGATATCCGTGGCCGCGAAGGTAAAAAACTCTTCGGTAAAACTCAGCTGCAGAACATCCCTCTCTGACAGGGCCAGACGGGTTCCCACATTCACTGTCGCGCTATGGCGGTCCGTTCGGTCATAGCCGAGACGGAAAGGACTGGTTGAACCGGAGACAGTCACAACCAGGGAAGCGCGATTCCCCAAGGCCCGCCCAAGGGTTGCATCGAAGGGAACGATCAGGGGGTGAAAGTTGCCGGACCCCAGGTAGGCGGGCCGGGAGACGGCAGCAACCCCTCCGGCAAACTCCCCTGTCCAGGGACCACTTTGATATCCTCCGTAGAGGCGAAAAGCCCCCGAGGGGAAGTTTGCCGAAAGGGGATGCCTTCTCTCGCCCACGGGAACCGGCTGCGCTCCCAGAACCCCCAGGGAGAGGTGAAAAACCCCCGGCCCCAGCGACCTTCGCGAGAGGATCGCCTGGCGAACCTCCACCGAAAGGTGAACCAGAGGCAAGAGAGGGCCTTTCTCGTCGAGTATTCGCTCGTCATCCTGAAAAACCACCATCCTGCAACTATAGTGAGGGCGTATTTCCCGGCTTCCGTCGGGAAACCCGAAGAAATGATGGAAGTTCGAGATATGGGGGTCCATGGCCCCTCCAAAATGCCAGGAGATGTCAAACCCGAGGTGAGCCTCCCTGCCGCCCGGAAGACCTTGAGCCCAGGCTATCCCGCTGTAGAGGGCTTCCGAATCCAGCTCCAGATCTACCGTGGTTCGATCACTCTGAAGCCCTTCCATGGTGAAGTTGTTCCCCCAATGAACAGCGGAGGATATCTCCTGCTCTCCCGGCTCCAGGAGTGCCGACCGGCGGGCAGGGAGAGGGGGCACGGCAAGAAAGAGAGGATGCATGTTCCGGCCCACCAGGGGAGCCAGAAGCATCTCCTGTCTGACCCGGGAATCGGGCTCGGGAGCAGACTGCGGGGATTCCCCGGCCACGGCGGGCAGGCTGGTGAGGAAGAGGATCAGGGAGAGCTCCAGGACGGGCCTGAATCGGGTGAGACCAACTCTGATGAAGCGGTGGCTGCAGAAAAGCATCATGGGCGAATTTACCACATCCCCAACCAGAATGCACGAAGATCGATTAACCCCGATTAACCTCAATAAACCCGATCAAGCGGGAAATTTTCTAGCCAGCGGATCTCCCTGGATAAACAGGGCTTTTTATATCTATATAAACTATTGACAATACCTTCGATGGATGGTGTAATGATCGAAGAGGAATAGCTGAGGAACCGTTCCGACTCCGGTGCGCCGAAGTTGCCAGGAACAGCTCCAAGGCGTCTGGATTGTACTGATCCCACGGGGCATCCCCAAGGGAAAAGGGACTCTCCTGAAACACACAACAGTTTTATCGAGAGGATGTGCCATGGCGATCTCAGCCCCAGCCCGCGACCTCCAGTGGTCCCGGAGCATTGTAAAACCCCAAGAAGTAGAGAAATACCTGGACAGCCAGGGCCAGGACTTTATTGATGAGCAGGCGATCTTTCGTGCCCTGGAAGAGACGCGAAACCCCGATCCCCGGACCGTGCGAGATATCCTGGACAAGTCCCGGGCTATTCAGACCCTGACACCCCGGGAAACGGCGGTTCTTCTGAACGTGGAAGACCCGGAGATGCTGGAAGAGATGGCCCAGACCGGGCTGGAGATAAAACTCAAGGTCTACGACAACCGGATCGTCACCTTTGCGCCCCTCTATATGGCAAACCACTGCGTGAACAGCTGCAGCTACTGCGGCTTTCGCCGGGAAAACACCGAGATGCACCGGCGGCACCTGACCATGGAAGAGATTCGCCGCGAGGCATCGGCCCTGGCGGGGTCTTTCGGCCACAAGCGGTTGGTCGTGGTCTACGGCGAGCACCCCCTCACCGACATCGACTATCTTGAGGAAAGCATCAACGCCGTCTATGGTGTGCGCGTCCCTACTCGTCGGGGCCACGCCAATATCCGCCGGGTAAACGTGAACTGCGCGCCTCTGGATATCACCTCCCTGAAACGGCTCCGCGAGGTCGGCCTGGGAACGTACCAGGTCTTTCAGGAGTCCTACCACCGCGACACCTACCGCCGCGTTCACGGAACGAAGAGTCTCAAGGCAGACTACCGCTGGAGGCTCTACGCGATGCACCGGGCGCAGGATGCCCAGGTGGACGATGTGGGGCTGGGCGTGCTTTTCGGCCTCTACGACTGGAAGTTCGAGGTTATGGGGCTCCTGAGCCATGTCCGGGCCCTGGAAAGCACCGACTGCGGGATCGGCGCGCACACCATCAGTTTTCCCCGTCTTGAACCGGCTCATAACGCGCCCCTGACTCGCTCAAGCCGCTACGCCGTGAGCGATGCCGATTTTCTGAAGATCATCACCGTCCTTCGCCTGGCCGTGCCCTACACAGGGCTCATCTGTACCGCCCGGGAAACCCGGGACATCCGGAATCAGGCGGTGCTTCGGGGCATAACCCAGATGGATGCCTCCACCAGAATAGGGTTGGGAGCCTACAGCTCCGGCCACCAGAATGACCTCGGGGCGATCCCCTCGGAGCAGCCTGCAAAGGGAGATCAGGCCGGCCGGGACGCCTACAGCCAAAAAGAAGAAGAACAGCAGTTTCTCCTGGGGGACCCCCGCACGGTGGAGGAGCTGGTTCGGGATCTGGCCTCCCTGGGGTTCATCAGCAGCTTCTGCACCGCCGGATACCGGATCGGCCGCCGGGGAGAGCGAATCATGCGTCTTCTGCGGAGCTGCAGCGAGGGAAACTACTGTAAACTCAACGCGATTATAACCTTCCGGGAGTGGCTCGACGATTTCGCTACCCCCGAAACGAGAAAGATCGGCGAGGCATTGATCCAGCAGGAGCTGGCGGGAGCAAAACAAAGGACGCCTGCGTTGCACACAAAGTTTCTGGACTATTACAAGCGAACCAGCGAAGGCGCGAGGGATCTCTATGTCTGATACGATTGTTCCCCGGGGAACCTTCTCCCTGGAGGAGCTGGAAGAACTTCTTCTGGGCCGCTGGCCGGGAGGAGACGCCGCCCTGGCAGCCCGGGCACGGCAGGTCATGGCCGATGAGGTGGGAGAAGAGGTCCGCCTTCGGGGGCTCCTGGAGTTTTCCAACCGGTGCACCAGCGACTGCTACTACTGCGGGATTCGTCGCTCCAGCAGGAGCGATGACCAGGGAGCCCCTCTTGTCCGGTTCGATCTTTCCGAGGAGGCAATCCTGGAAGGGGCTCGTCTCTGCCTGCAGGAGGGATACGGCTCCATGACCCTCCAGGCAGGAGAACGCCGGGACCGACCTTTTATCGATTTTGTCGAAGGGGTGTTGCGACGGATAAAGGAGGAAACGGTCACTCCCGATCTTCCCCGGGGGCTGGGAATTACCCTCTCCGTGGGAGAGCAAACCCGGGAGACCTACCGGCGTTTTTTTGACGCCGGAGCACACCGCTATCTCCTGCGGGTCGAGACCAGCAACCCTCGCCTCTTTGCCCGACTCCACCCCCCGGAACAGCCCCTGGAGCGGCGACTCCAGGCACTGGAAGATCTCAGGGCCGAAGGGTTCCAGGTTGGAACGGGCGTGATGATCGGCATTCCGGGCCAAACCTCACGGGATCTGGCCCGGGATATCATGTTTTTCCGGGAGATCGATGCCGACATGATCGGCATGGGGCCCTATATTGAGGCTGCAGGCAGCGCCCGGGAGGAGATGCACCGCCAGGGACTTTTGCCCGACACCAGCGGTGCAGAACGATTGCGCCTCTCCCTGCGGATGATCGCCGCCACACGACTCGTTTTGAGGGATGTGAATATCGCTGCCGCCACGGCCCTGCAGGCCCTTTCACCGACAGGACGGGAACAGGGACTCGCCTTTGGCGCCAACGTACTAATGCCAATCGTTACTCCCGGTGGTCAGCGCAGGGCCTACCAGCTCTACCAGGGAAAACCCTGCGTGGAGGAGACGGCTCGGGAGTGCATTTCCTGTACTCCCCGCCGTGCGGCCTGGGCCCGGCGCCCTGTGTCGTATCATTCCTGGGGAGACGCCCCCCACGCCCGGCGGAAGGAAGGAGTATTCCATGACTGAGCTCGAGTTCACCCTCTTTGCCCCCTCTCTGGAAACAGGTGATTTAGTGATGATGGAGAGGATACCCGCAGCCAGGGAGCCCTCGGAGACGATCCCCGGGGTAATACTCCGGTTCCTTGATCCTGCCAAACCGATTCTCTTTTACCGGGTTCCTCCCGGGGGGGATTCGGCGGGACTTGAGTTTCTTCAGGATCTCCTCTACTCGCCCGATACTCCCTTTCCAGTGGGTCACTGCTCGTTCTGGCAGCCCCGGAAGACGCCACCAGAGGCGGAGAATTTTCTAAACCACCTGGAAGAGATTGCCGGGTTGCCGCTCCGGAGAGAAGGCGATCTCTTTGACGCCTACGCTACAGGTGTCCTGGGCAACCACTATCCTCTTCCCCACTCGTCTCCTTTGGTTGAAGATCCCCGGAACGTCTCGACCTGGACCGCTGCAGTAGCAGCTCTCCTTGGCGTGCAAACCCGGGATTATCAGGTTCTGCGGGAAGAATCTCCTGCTGAATCCGGAGCCTCCAATGAAGATGAATCACTCAAGGATCAGACATCACCTGAACCATCCCGAACAGGAGGGAGCCACCATGGAAACAAGGGCTGAACAAAACAAGCGCTACGGCTTTGTGGGCATTATCGTAGAAAACCGCCACCGCCTGGGAGCACGGATAAACCAGATCCTTTCGGCTCATGCCGACTGCATTGTTGGACGTCTGGGTCTTCCCAACCTTGAGGAAGGATCAATCTCGATCATAACCCTCATCGTTCGCGCCACCACCGACGAGATGGGCTCTCTCAGCGGAAAGCTTGGAGCGTTGCCCGGTGTGACGGTGAAAACGGGGCTTCAGAGTCTTCCCGGCACGGCCCTCACCGAGGAAACCCCATGAGCAGAGGACCACAGGGAACTCCCAGGGCCATGCGGCCCCACATTGTCCTGGCAGGAAAGTGCAACGCCGGAAAATCGGCTCTGATGAACGCCCTGGTGGGTCAGGATCTGGCTATTGTCTCGCCCACCCGAGGAACCACAACGGATCCCGTACTCCGCTCGTCGGAACTTCTGCCCTTTGGACCCGTGGTGTATGTGGATACGGCCGGTCTGGACGATCGAGGTGCCCTGGGGTCTGCCAGGAACAAAAAAACCCGTACCGCCGTGGCAGGGAGCGATCTGACGCTCTACACGATACACCCCGACCGCTGGGACACGGAAGATCTGGACCATCTCGTATCCTGCGCGAGCCAGCGGACTACCCTGGCGGTGGTGACCCACAGCGACACCACCAGACCCGGACAGGAGTTTCTTCGGGAGTTGCAGCGGATCACCGGCCGCCCGCCCGCCGTAGTTTCCTCAGCTTCGGGCGAGGGAGTATGGGAGCTCCGGGATGAGCTGGCCCGAATTCTTGAATCTGCCCGGCAAAAAGAGGAGAAGCGAGGGGGCCGGCAGCTTCTGGAGGGGCTGATCGGGCCTGCTCGCCTGGTGCTTCTGATCGTCCCCATCGATCTGGAGGCTCCGGCGGGACGCCTCATTCTGCCTCAGGTCCAGACGATCCGCGAGGTCCTCGACGGAAACGCTGCAACACTGGTGGTGAAGGATCAGGAGCTGCCCTGGGTGCTGGACCAGCTGAAGCACCCCCCCGATCTGGCGATAACCGATTCCCAGGTGGTGGACCGGGCAGCAGCGCTACTCCCTCCCGAGGTGCCCCTCACCACCTTCTCGATCCTCTTTTCCCGTCTCAAGGGAGACCTCCCCGCTTTTGTGGAGAGCGTCTATCTTCTGGATCGTCTTCCCGCAGGCTCACGAATCCTTATCACCGAGAGCTGCAGCCACCAGGTTCAGTGCGACGACATCGGCCGGGTGAAGCTGCCCAAATGGATACGGGCCTACACCGGGAAAGAGCATCACCTGGAAGTAACGGGCGGAACCTTCCCCGAAGAGCTTGATTGCTACGATCTGATCATCCATTGCGGGGGGTGCATGATTACCCGGCCACAGATGCTGGCCCGCCTGGAAGATGCCCGCCTGGCCGGAGTGGGCGTGACAAATTACGGGGTGGCCATATCGCACATGCAGGGAGTCCTGGAACGAGTCCTGGAACCGTTTAACCTGAATGGGGCCGCCCGGTCGGCCTGAGCCGCGAAACCTGCTATACTCCTGAGGCATGAACCGCTACGATCGTCCCGTGCGGCTGCCTCGGCAGCTAAAACTGTTTCTCGTTGCCCTGGGGTTTTACACGCGCATTCCCGTCTCGTCACGGGTGATGGCCGAGACACACCTCCTGGGCCCGGCCACGGCCTACTTCCCCGCCATGGGGCTGATCACGGGAGGCCTGGCCGCCGCTGTCTGGTGGGGAGCTCATCTTTTCTTTCCTCCCGCCGTGGCGATTCTCCTGAGCATGGCCGCCGCGGTCCTCTGCACCGGCGCGTTTCACGAGGACGGCCTGGCCGACACCGCCGATGGCTTTGGCGGCGGCTGGACGGTGGAACAGAAGCTGGAAATCATGAAGGACAGCCGTGTGGGAACCTACGGGCTTATCACGCTGGTTCTGGCCCTGCTTCTGCGCTTCCATCTGCTTCTGGCACTGCCCGCCGAGGGCATGGTCCAGACAATTATCGCGGTCCACGTGGGCGCACGGTTTGCGCCTGTCCTGGTGATCGCCCTCCTTCCCTATGTCCGGGCCGACGAGCTGAGCAAGGCGAAACCGATCAGCAAAGGAGTCAGCCCCACGAGCGTCCTCCTGGCCCTGGCTATTACCACGGGAGTCACGATGGCTTTGAGGGGACGCGCGGGGCTCCTGGGCCTCTGCACATTGATGCTTCTGGTCCCCCTGGCCGCCCTCTTCTTTCGAAAGCATCTGGGCGGATACACGGGAGATACCCTGGGCGCAACCGAGCAGGTCTCGGAGCTGACCCTCCTGGCGGCGGCATTGCTCCTGTGAACACCCCAATCCACCCCCGCCAGGATGAATCCCCCCTTTTGGTTGCGATCAGGCATACCCGGGTGGAGAAACCCCCAGGGATGTGCCTGGGGCGCACGCCCCTTCCTCTGGCAGAAAGTTATGATCAGGAACGAAAGGTGATCCTGGAAAACCTGCGAAAAATCCCCCTGGCAGGGGCGATCATCCATACCAGCCCCCTGGAACGGTGCCGCATCCTCGCAGGTGATCTTGGATCAGCCCTGGGGTACGCTGTACAGGAAGATCCCCAGCTCCTGGAGTTTGACTACGGCCTCTGGGATGGCCGCCCCTGGGAGGATATTCCCCGGGAGGAGACGCACCCCTGGATGGAGAACTGGCAGACCCATCCAACCCCTGGAGGAGAAAGTTTGCCGATGATGATTGAACGGGTGCGCGCCTTCTGCGCCGATCTTCCCGGAGACACCCCGACCCTGGCGGTTACCCACGAGGGGGTATTGCGGTGTCTGGAGTATCTCTTTGCGGGATCAGGAGCCGGCGCTGGCCTGGAGAATTTTTTTGAGCGGCCCCTGCCCTTTGGGGTGATCCGGCGCTATCCTCTGCCTCTGTGCTGTTCCTCCCAAGCTGCTCCCTCCAGGTTCTCTTTCCATGTGGAGCGGTAGCACAAGACTAAAAAAGCGCCCCCACCCGGGCGATGAACCCTCCCACCAGAAAGGCCGTGGCCACCGTCAGAAGGAGATGGCCGAAGGCAATCCTGACCCCGAACTCCCTGCTCAAGGTGGCAACAACAGCTATGCAGGGCACGTAGAAAAGCCCCACCGAGGCTCCCACCAGAAGTTGCACCGGCGATAATCCCATGTCCAGCAAGGGCAATACCGTGAGCTCCCGACGGACCACCCCAAGCACAAGCGGCACGGCAGCCTCTTCGGGAAGGCGAAGCCACCCCGTGACCAGGGGAGCAAAGAACCGTCCCAAGTAGGCCAGGATTCCCGTTTCGTAGAGAACCGAGGCGATCCCCACAGCGACAACCATGGGCAGAGCCCCATCGATGATGTAATGGCGGATTTGTCCGATCATCTTGCGGAGGATTACCCGCCTTTGAGGAACCAGGAGAACCGGCATCTCGTAGACCAGGCGGGATCGGGTTCCCGGAACGAGGCGATCCAGAATCAATCCCGCGCCGATCATCACCGCAAAGGAGAGCAGAAAGATGACTGGCACAAGAAGAAGACTCGCCTCCGCCAGGAGGGCGAAGATCGCTCCGGTCTGGGAAATACAGGGCACCGCCAGGGAGATCATGGTGGCAAGAATTATCCGTTCCTTGCGGGACCCCATGGCCCGGGAAGAAAGTATCCCCGGAATCGCACAACCGTACCCCAGAAGAAGGGAAATACTGTGAGACCCGCGAAGGCCGATCTTGCCAAAGGCTCCATCGAGGAGCACGGCAAAACGGGGCAGATACCCCGTGTCCTCCATGATGCTGATTACCAGATAGAAGGAGATCACGTAGGGAAGCACCAGCGTGAAGGGCCACTCAATGCCTTTGATCAGCAGCCCGTATTCTCCAATAAGAATGTTCCGGATCATCTCCTGTCCCACCAGAGCTGTCACCAGACTCCGGAGGAACGGAAAGAGATACCCCCGCACCAGGGGAAGGAGCAGAATCTGACGCATCCCCATTCCAAGCCCGACGATCACTCCTACGGCGGTCAGAAGGGCCACGGCCGCTATCAGGAGGCCAGGCCAGGGCTGGATCAGCGCGTTCTCGCCAAAGCGTATGCGTCGCCGGGGGTGCGGAGGTGCACCGTGAGGCGGCAGATCGTGGAGGTCCGAATCGTCCCCCGCCGGGGCGTGCTGTACCACACGGCAGAGGTCCTCGGCGATCTCCCAGGGGTCTCCCTGCAGGGGCTTCGGCTCGCGGGGATCTCTCAGGATCTGAACCACCTCCTCACGAAGTGCATCGAACCCTTCGGACCGGACCGCAACGGTGGGAACCACCGGCACCCCCAGACGCTCCGCCAGAAGCCCGGCGTCAACCGAGATTCCCCGACGCAGAGCCACATCAATGCGGTTCAGGATCACAATTGAGGGGTGGCCGGCTTCCAGAACTTGCAAGATGAGGAAAAGGCTGCTTTCCAGATGGACTGCGTCGGCCACAATCAGCACCAGGTCGGCGGGACCCGCCAGCATATCCGTGGCAACCTCTTCGGCCTGGTTAGAAGCCGCCAGGGTATAAGTACCGGGAAGATCCACCAGTGAAACAGGAAACTCACCGAACCGGCCCGTTCCCCGGGCGATATCCACAGTTGTCCCGGCGTAATTTGCCATGGAGACGTTCATGCCGGTGAGCTGATTAAAGATGACACTCTTTCCCACGTTGGGAGGCCCTATAAGCAGAACCTCCTTGTGACCGTGCGGAGTTGGCCGTGCTGGAGTATGACAGGCCATCAGGAGACGAGAGATCCTTCCTGACTGGCAGAATCAGCCCCCGATGAGCCGGCCCGTGCGGCGTCCGCCGCCGATACGGAGGCCGAGGAGACGGTGATGTCTTCTGCAACCGCCCGCTCCAGCGCAATATGGCGCCCCCCGATGGAGCAGATCACGGGACCACCCCAGGGCTGGATAGCCAGAATGGTACAGTCCTTGCCGGGACGCAACCCCATGGCAGCAAGCATGGGTAAATCGGGTATAGCCGCGATCTGCCCTCCCTGACAGGGAGCCAGATCGCAGAGCCTGCACACACTGGCAAGATCTTCCTTCCAGCAGGTGCTGTTATGATTATCCCCGTTATTTTTCGGGCAACTATCTTCCATGCTGTTAACCTTGGGATAGGCTTTCACCTGAGATCGCTTCTTCTTGAGCACCACCAGCTCCTTTGTTCCCGGTAGCGGCCGGCTCCAGCCAGACACAGCACCGTCGGTAATATCGGGCGTCACCCGCCCGTAGGGCCGGCAGAGAGGACCCCGTCCGTTGCGACATAACACGGACGTTCCCGGATCTGCCGTTGCAAGAATGCGTTGGACGATATCTTGCCGGGGCTGTACGTGCAACGCCACAAAGACCGCATCGTAGCCCGAATAATCAAGTTGTAACCCGTCGGCACAGAGCACCTGTACCGCCTGAGGGACCAGCCGCCTGGCTCGGTGCACCGTCTCGGCGCATCGGTCCACAGCGGTAACACGATACCCCCGCTCGGCCAGAGCGATCGCCGTCATGGGAAACGGCCCGCAACCAAGCTGCAACACCCGCGAGCCGGGCCGCATCTGGGCAGCCGATATCTCGATATCGATGATTTTCCTGTAGAAACACCGATGATACAAGGCCCCGGCCACACTGTTTCCAGCCGCGAGCCGTTCCAAGCGTACCACCGCAGGAAGAAAAAAAGAACCCATTGTCACTTCCTTTGTCTCAGCTATTGTTCGTTCTGTTCCGGTGGGAAGGAAGGTCCCCGGCTTGATCAGAAGAAAGCCCCCCGCCACAGCCGAGAGAGCCAGGGGCCACCAGAAACTCACCAGACGGGAAAGCATCGTCACGGCCAGCGCCCGATCCATTGGAACCCCTGACCGGACCAGAACCAGAGTCATTACCGCCTCGTAGCTACCCAACCCTCCCGGCGTGAGAGGAAGGAGCCCCGCCAGATACGCGCTGAACGTGGCCACCAGGATTACCGAGAATGCAACGGGAACCCCCAGCGCCCAGGCAGCACAAAAGACCTTCACGGGATAGAGCACCCACACTGCGGCGGCCAGAGCCGTTGCAACCATCAGGGTTCTTCTCGCAATCACGCGCGGGGAGCCCCCTTTCTGATTCCGTCGCTGCAGCCGGGAGGAACCCGAAACCAGGAAGAAAGCGCCCCCTCCGCAGGCAAGAAGAAGAATGCCCAGCCCGGGCAGGAGCCCCAGGGCTGGTGCGGAAATTCCCGAAGAGATCCCGGAAGAGATTCCCAGAAGGTTCACCGCCGACCGCCCCAGGAGCATTCCCGCAGGAACCAGCACAACCACTGCCCCCAGAACCATGACTGTTGCCTGCAGGGCGATTACCAGGGCCACATCCCGGGGAGGAATTCCGAAACGCCGCTGAAAGAGAAGGCCCCGCGTGAGCCCCCCGCCCAGCTTTGCCGAAGGGGTCACGGACTCAACGAAGGAACCCGCCAGATAGGGAGCAACCACCGACAGCCACGAAGCCTTTCCCGAAGGAGCCCGGGACGCCAGAAGCAGGCTCCACTGAACGCAAAGCACGCCCAGAACCAGCACCTGCAGAAGAAGCAACGCTGCAAGAGCAACCCAGGAGAGGGCCCCCAGGTTTTCGAGGGCCGACCAGAGCGATTCCCGTGAAACCAGATACGGGAGTACGGCGACTCCCCCCAAAAGAACGGCGCCCCGGAGCACCCCGCCTTTCAACCCCTGAAACGGTCTGCTTTTTTCAGAGGATACCCTCACAGATAGTGCGCTCACGCCACAACCGCCTGTTTTTCCGACTGTACCGACTGTTCAGGCGATGGTTCTGACGGGAAGGAGACCATAACCGACCGATCGAAGGTGGGCATGGAGTGATATACTGCCCGGGCGGAATAGAGAAACCGCTCAGATGAATCCAGCCCGTACTGTCCCTCAAGCCCTGGACGGGGCAGACGAAGGAGCACCCGCCCGCAGGTATCCGAAAGCGATCTGGCCAGGTTATCAAGAATCTCCTTCTTGGGAGCCGCCTGGAGTGCCACGAGAGCGACCTCGGCCTGGGGCAACGTGATGGAGGCAGCATCGCCGGCAAGAACCTGGATCCGGGAAGAGAGCCCCAGCCGTTGTATCAACTCCCGGGCCTTGAGAACCGAAACGGGATCGATATCAACGGCCACCACCTGCGCCTTGGCCAGGGTGGCCACAAGAACCGCAGTGAAAGGGAGCGAACCGCAGCCGATGGCAAGAACACGATCTCCCTCCCCGATGCCCGAGAGGGATATTTCCCTGGAAACCACACCGCGATAGGGTGCCGCATAGCACCAGAAGAGGGTTCGCGACGAGGCACAGAGCTTTTCGAAGGCCGCAACAAGAGGTTTTATGATGGGCACCGCGGTGCTCCTTTGGGGCCACACTGGCTTTTCAGGGGACACCCCCCGCACCGGGCAACCCCGGCACCTCTCGCACCGACTCTCCCGTGGTGGAGAAACCAGACCAGACCTATTGCCGTCCGGAGAATCAAGCGGGCAAAAAAAACTGTGCGGCTGGAATTCGTTGATGTTACTGCTACCATAATTAGTTAGCCCGCGCTAATACTCTCGCAAATACGAGGAGGTGTCAACAGCCCGGAAGGGACTATCCCGGGGTGATTCGGGGATAATTCCGAAGGCAGCCCTGGCGGTGTTCCCTGGCGGAGGCCGTGAGAAGTTTCTTGTTTTTTCGAAAGGCCTTCCAGGTTTCAGTAGTTATGAAGACGATCCTGTGCTACACTTTTCGGTGTTGCCCTTAAGGGACTACGTGGCTGGTACACCTCAGGCGGGATCGCTTCCAGCCGTGCGGGGGCTGCCTGAGGTTGGTCCGGTTGGCAGGTGTCTCACCACGAGCACCTGCCAACTTCTTTTGTTTTGGTTTTTGTCCAAGCCCTGGACCGTCCAGGCCCGGGAACGTCCGATCCCGGGAACAAAGACGCTCCGAAACACACAGGGAGGCGGCGTGACAAACACAGCTCCCATACTCCAGCACAAACAGGCCCTGTTGCGGCGCGCCCTTATTCTGGTCCTGACGGGGCTCTCTGCCCTGGCAGGAGAAGGTTCAGCCCAAGCCGCAGACCCCCACCGCACCCGGAGGGAAGAAATGGTCACCACACAACTGATCGATCGGGGAATCACGCATCAACCAACCCTGGAGGCCTTCTCCCGCGTTCCCCGGCATCGCTTTGTACGGCAAGAACACCTCCAGCGAGCCTACGACGACCGCCCGTTGCCCATCGGCCACGGCCAGACGATCTCTCAACCCTATATTGTGGCGCTTATGACGGAGCTTATCGAACCCGAGCCGGGGCATCGGATACTGGAAATCGGCACCGGTTCGGGCTACCAGGCGGCGATCCTGGCGGAGATAACCGACCACGTCTACACCATCGAAATTGTGGAAGCCCTGGCAGAGTGGGGAGCAGGCAACCTGAGAAACGCCGGCTACCACCAGGTAAAAACGGCCAGAGGTGACGGCTATTACGGCTGGGACGAGGCGGCTCCCTTCGACTCGATCGTGGTCACCGCTGCGGCGGCCTCCATTCCCCCTCCCCTGCTCTCCCAACTGGCCCCGGGGGGAACGATGATCATTCCCGTGGGATCACCCTTCCGCACACAAGTTCTGACCCTGGTCCACCGCGAGGGGGAGGCCTTTCGGACCGAACAGATTCTGCCCGTGCGGTTTGTTCCCTTTGTCCGTCCCGAATAAAATCCCCGGAGCACTCCCCGCACTGGCCCTTCTCTCGGCTGCGGTAATCGCCTTTCAGTTAGTCCTGATGAGACTCCTTTCTGCCGCCCAGGGGGCCCCTTTTACGGGGCTGGTTATCTCGGCGGCCATGCTGGGCTTCGGCGCAGCCGGGACTGTTGCCTTTCTGGGAAAGACCTTCCTGCTTCGTTCCTGCCCCCGAGCGCTGGTCTGTCTCCTGTTTCTTGCCTGCTCAACCATGGCTGCCACCACTCCCCTTACCAGGGTCTCGGGACATTTCGATCTCTTCCTTATCTTCTTTGATCCCTTCCAGGGAATCCTGCTGGCAGGAACCTATATCCTCTACGCCTTGCCCTTCTTCTTCGCAGGCCTGGCCATAACGCTCTTGTTCCTCCGCACCCCGGAACGAATCGGAGCGCTCTACGCCACCAATCTTGGAGGATCAGCTGCGGGAGCTCTCCTGGGATTGACCGCCCTGGGGTGGTTTCCCCTGGCCTCGCTGCCGGGACTCACGGCGCTGCTTCCCTTGGCAGGCGCTATACTGCTCCTGCCTGCCGCTCTTGCCGGAAACCACCCTCTCCAAAGGCGTTCGCAGACCCTGGCTTTGCTTCTGCCAGGAACTCTGGCAATACTCCTCACAGGAACAGCCCTGATCCTTCCCGGGCTTCCCGATCCCTCGCAATACAAGGATATCAGTGCAGCACTCCAGCTCCCTCAGGCCCGGATTCTCTACAGCGAATCGACCCCCCAGGGACACCTGACAGTGGTCCAGGCCCCGGCCCTGCGCTACGCTCCGGGACTGAGTCTTCAGTTTCTGGATGAACCGCCCCAAAGACCGGTACTGTTCAATGACGGAGACTATTTCGGCTCTCTTCCGGGAACCGCCGGGAGCGCTGGCGCAGAAAAGACAGGAGAAGAGAGCCGAACCCTTCTGGACTACACCACCCGGGTGATTCCCTACGAGGTTCGCCCTCCCCGGCGGGTGGCACTCCTGGGGGGGCGAACAGGCAACGATGCAGCCCACGCCCTTGCACGAGGGGTTCAGGAGGTCACTCTCCAGGAATCCCACAAACCGGCTCTGCGCCTCCTGCGCGAAACGCACCCTCAATGGATAGACCACCTTTACCAGGACCCTCGAATATCCACCACCTCCCTGGCAATACGACCTTGGCTAGAGCGCCGGAAACCGCCAGGCCAGAGCTCGCCAAACCGGAAAACAGATTACTACGATCTTATTGTGACGCCTCACCTGGGACGATTCGGGGGGACCTCTGGAACAGAAGCCATGAGCCCCCGCTACGACTACACCCGGGAGGCGCTTCAGGCGATGCTGCGCCGCCTGAGTCCCCGGGGAATGGTCAGTACAACCCTCTGGCTGGAGGATCCTCCCTCGATCTCCCTGCGGTTGTTGACAACCTGGGTCGCGGCCCTGGAAGCGGAGGGACACACCCCGGCAGCAGATCACATCGCTGCGATTCAAAGCTGGAACACCGCCACCGTTCTGGTCAGCAAAGAACCCTTTTCCCCGGAGGAGAAAGAGGCAGTGCGAACCACCGCAGAATCTCTTGGATTCGATCTGCTAATCCTGTCCGGTCTGGACCCAGGTGAACGCGGACGGTTTCACCGGAGGGCAGAGGGGGGCTTCTTTGAGAACCTTGATGCAATTCTGGACTCTCGGGAGTCCCCGGAGCTCAGGGATTACTGGTTCGACATCTCGCCCCGAAGCGATACAGCTCCGTTCTTCTTTCAGTTTCTCGACTTTCGGGCAGTTCCCCGCCTCGCGGCCTTCGCCGGTACGGCGGCCCTCCCCTACTTCGAGCTCGGATTTTTCGTGGCCCTCCTCACAGCTCTTCAGGCTGTGGTGGCGGCGTTGATTCTGGTGGCAGCCCCCCTGTGCGGACGGAAACGCTGGCGATCAGAGAGAAAATTCTGGACCTTTCTTTATTTTGCAGGAACAGGAACAGGCTTCATTGTCGCCGAAATCGCCCTGATCCAGGAGACCCTGCTGCCCCTGGGAAACCACCTGGAAGCGACCGCTGTGGTGCTCACCCTCCTGCTGACAAGCTCGGGAACGGGAAGCTTTCTCTCCCGGCGTGTACAACCCACCCGACCTGTTCTGGCGGGGACGGCTCTGGCTGCGGCAGGACTCATCCTGGTACGGGCACGTCTGGGGAGGTTCGCGACAGCCGCTGCACTGGGCTCATCTTCGGCGCTGGGGCTTGGCATTCTGGCAGCGGCTCTTGTTCCGGCAGGGTTGGTGATGGGAATGATCTTTCCCCTGGGGTTGCGGCGTCTTTCCGTATCGCACACGGACCACCTTCCCTGGGCCTGCGCCATTGACAGCTCCTGCTCCGTGGCCGCTGCGGCGGTGACAACCCTCGTATGTGCACGGATTGGCCTGGAAGGGGCCTGGTTTCTTTCCTGTGGCGCCTATCTGGTTGTGGCGGTGTCGGCCTGGGGGGGTGGGGGGAACGGACAGAAGCCGAAAAAGCTGTTACCATGAGGGAAAAATTGCAGTATACTCACCACCTTTACTAGGCTGATTGTAAAAATCAGGATTTTCCCCCATGAAACACGATGTATGAAACATAAATCAATTGCCACAAAGAACCTGCTGGTTCTGGTATTATCATTTTTACCCTTCATTGCAGGCATCGGATACTCGATTTACAGAAGCCCGGAGCGCTCCTTCTTCAGCGAGGCGATTAACATGGCTGGTTCTCAGCGCATGCGCACCATGCTGATCGCAAATTATGCCCAGCAACTCCACTCGAGCGCCACGGCAGAGGAACATCCAGAGGTTCAGCACTCGCTGGCATCTATTCTGGAGGAGGAGATTTCCATCTACCGGCAGTTTGCCCGAGCCCTGAGGTACGGAGACAGGGCGCTGCAGCTTGCACCAAATCACCTTCCGGAAATCCGGGACTACCTGATTGGCATGGAAGATCAGGTAGGTTCCTACATTCAAAGCACGATCCTGCTCCTCCAGGAACCAGGGGAGGAGAAATATCTGCGAAGGATCACCGATGCAGCCATGGCGCTGAAAGACGAGTTTCACCTTGTCACGGGTTTGTATCAGCAGGGAAATGACACCATGATTGCCCGTCAACGGGTGATAGACCTTGCCCTTGTCATTTTTGCCTTCTTCATCACCTTTCTGGGGATTATCCTTACCGGAAAAATCAAGCGTGCGGAAATGGACCTGCAAATCGCCAGGGAGCAGGCCGAGGCCGCCAGCACGGCAAAATCGGAATTCCTGGCCAATATGAGCCATGAGATTCGCACACCCCTCAATGGCGTTATCGGCTTCACTGACCTGCTGAAAAATACACCGCTTAGCCCGGTGCAGCAGCAGTATGTGAGCAGCGCCAACGTGTCTGGTCACACCCTGCTCGGGATCATCAACGACATTCTGGATTTCTCCAAAATAGAAGCGGGTATGCTGGAACTGGAAACTGTCAAAACCGACATGATTGAGCTTCTGGAAAACAGCGTGGATATCGTGAAACTCGCCGCGGGAAAAAAGAATCTCGAGGTGCTTCTGAACATTGATCTGACCATGCCCCGCTTTGCTCTTGTTGATCCTGTCCGCCTCAAACAAATTCTGGCTAATCTCTTGGGGAACGCGGTCAAGTTCACTAAAGAAGGAGAAGTTGAGCTCAAAGTTGGATTCCAGAAGATGGACCACGGAAGGGGACAAATTTTCTTTTCCGTACGGGATACAGGCATTGGAATCAGCGACACTCAGCAGGAAAAGCTCTTCAAGGCCTTCTCCCAGGCCGACAGCTCCACCACCCGCACCTTCGGCGGCACCGGGCTGGGGCTGATCATTTCCCAGATGATAGCCGGAAAGATGGGGAGTACAATTACTGTCAAGAGCACACCCGATGTGGGCACGACCTTTTCTTTTGATATTTGCACCGCCGTTGAAGATGGCGAACCGCTTGATGCTACCCGGATTCAACAGGTGAAGCGATGTTTAATCATCGACGACAATGCCAATAATCGGCTGATTCTGGAACATATGCTGGAGCAGTGGCACATAGAAACCGACTCCTGCGATAACGGCCTCGAGGCACTCGAACGACTGGAAACATCCCCGCCCTTTGATGTGATCATCTGTGATTACAATATGCCCCACATTGACGGGCTTGAAACTATCCGCAGGATTCGTGAAAAACTGGAGCTGAGCGCCACAAAACAGCCGATAATCCTGCTTCACTCATCCTCGGAAGATCCAGAGATGTACAAGGCGTGCGATGAACTGGGTGTGCGCTACCGCTTGAGCAAACCGGTGAAGAGTAGCGATTTATTCAGTTACCTTCGTAATCTGCATGAGCCGGAGAGGGAAATCTCCGAGCAGACGCAACAGGTTTCGGGGGCAACGCAAGAGACCCAGATAACGGAATCCGTGAGGATAGTGATTGCAGAAGACGTTTCAATGAACATGCTTCTCATAAAGCGGATAATCGAACGAATCATGCCCAGGGCAGAGATCTTTGAAGCGGCAAATGGCCTGGAAGCTGTTGAACTGTATAAAACCAAAGGGCCCGATTTGGTTCTGATGGATGTGCAGATGCCAGAGCTTGACGGGCTGGGAGCAACCCGACGCATTCGACAGATAGAAGCCGCAACGGGATTGCACGTTCCCATCATCGCCCTGACCGCCGGCGCCTTAAAAGAAGAAAAGGAAAAGTGTTTTGCCGCTGGCGTAGATGACTTTCTGAGCAAGCCCGTTGAGTCCGGGAAGACCCACGACGCATTACGTCTACACCTCTCTCCCAGGAAAGATTATCACCCTGACCTGGATGATTCCATGTAGCGATCCCCCTTGGGCTATGGGCTATGGGCTATGGGCCATAGGCTATGACCGAATGATAATATCCGAGGCGGAAAATCGGGGACTGAACAGATGCTGCCCTCCCCGGGGGCGAGCCACCGCCAGAAACAACTGCAGGGTTTCTCCATCCGGGGCCAGCCGATGGTGCACCTCGGCATAGAGATCGGCCACTTCTGCATATTCCTGCAGGGGCTGGGAAATCGCCAGCGCCACATGACCTGTAGCGTGCAGGTCCATCCACATGGCTTGCAGCACCATTCCGGCCTCGACCTGGGAACGACGGCTGTTATCCTCAGTAGCAAGAATGATGTAGGTGTTGATCTCCTCCAGTGCTCTGGTGAACATGCGGACTCCGCTGCGCCCGAAGGCCTCCGGTCTCTGGGACCGGATCGTCATCAGGGCGTCAATCATCCAAAGTGAGCGATGGGGAAAGTTCGCGGTGAAAGCCAGACCGTAGGGGTGCCGGCGCCGTTCGCGGCCGTTCCAACGGACGCTTTCGTAGGTCTCGATCAGGGTAGCCTCATGCTCCATCTCAATGGTGAAGGCCTCTATCGACAGGCGATTCAGCCAGGCCACCTTATCCGGGTCCGTTACAACATCCACGCGCAGACCAGACTCCACACTGCCCGCATAGGAGGTGATTCTTTCCACAAGCTCTGGCCCGAGAGCGGCAGGGCGATAGCGATATTTCACCGTTGCCGTGGTCAGGGCGTCGATGTCGGCAGCAACGGCACGTTCCGAATGGACCTGCCCGAGGCGCGTGAAGGTAATGAGGGCAACGGGCACTCTCGAGAAATCACACAGGCTCTCGCCACCCTTGGGAAACAGATCAATCGCGGCACGGTAGCCAAGCTGCGCAGCGCGGGCCTCGACCACCGCGAGGAAGTGCCCCAGCGAGACCATGGTCTGGCGTCCCCGGGGGTCGGTTTCGGGCAGGAGTCTATCAGGTTCTATGAAGAGCCTCATTCTATCGCGGAAAAGTGGGTCGAGCCTCACCTGCCAGGGCTGATAGTTATGAGCGCTCTGGGCGAGCCGTGCCCACTCCACTGTTTCCACCCGGATATCGTCCGCCAGAACCTCTCCAATTTTATCTGGTGAACCGGCACACCCTCCTGCAAACACAACCGTCAGAATGCACAGAATTGCACACAGCGGGAGAACTCCTCTCAACGATACGTTGGCCATACCCCCTCCAAATGTTACTACCAAGTTACTTGCGCCATATGTTACCGGGTGGTTACAAATTAGTCAAGAGTCGTCCCTGCCTTCGTGCTGGGGGAGATTTCCTCAATCCGAGGGAGGTCGATTTATAAGGTCGCTGATGACCTGGGCGATACGATGCCAGCCCTCATCGCTCTGTATATCGACACCGTTGAAGACTTGCACGGTATCGGACCGGAGGGTCAGGTAGTAGACTCCCGCAGTAACAAGGGCGAGGAGTGCCTGGAGATCGATTTCTTCATCGGGACGATTGGAGGAGAGAAATTTCTCGAACTGTTCTGTCTGTTTCAGACCGATCTTCTCCCGGCTTTCACAGAGGGCGTCGGTTAACTCATTTTTCGCAGAGAGTTCCCACACCAGGAGGGTCTTGATAATCTCGTTGCGCGAGATCATTTCCCGAAGCGCCATCACGGTGGAATGCATGATGGAACCGGGCGTGGCGTTCTCTCCAAGGCGTTCCATCACGGACGATGCAAAGTCCGGATCAAAGCCCTTAAGCTCTTCGGCCACCGCACGAAGCAGCCCGGAGTAGTCTCCAAAATACCGGTAGATGAGCACTTTACTCACCCCGGCCTGTTCGGCTATAGCGTTTACGCCAACTGCGTCGAAACCTCGATCGCGGATCAGATCGATCGTTGCCTGTACCAGCCGTTGCTCCGTGGCTACTCGATTTCGTCCGTTTGATGAAGACGGTGTTCCTGTTGCCATAACAACACGTTACCATGGGGTTACACGGCAGGCAACCGGAAGGGATTACAGAAAGGCTGTGCGGACAAGAAAACATCCGCAGCCCCGAGTCGCAAGGGAATGGACGTCATCCAAGAGCCCGTTGTTCTTCGCCAACAAGACTTTCCATGATAAAATCAATCCGATTTACAAATTTTATGCCGAAGCAGAATAATAAAAATGGTGATGAAATACTCAAGGGATAACCGCAGGGACAAATTGATTGATCAGGGGATTGAAGTTCTTGCCGACGCACTCCTGGATCTTGCCGGCAGTTCTGATGAAGCTGATGATTTAATAGAACGACTGATCGCCTCGCCGAAGGAAAACACTCAGCGATTCAAGGAGAAAATATCAGATTTGAAGCGGTTCAGCTGCTCTATCGATTGGCGCGGTGCCGCCGGATTTGCCAGGGAACTTGGAATGCTTCTGCAGGATTTAAAAGCCGGTGTGGAGGATCCACTTACCGGTACGGAAATGGCTGCCTCTTTCTTTGAGGCTGACAGTGCCATCTTTGAAATATGCGATGATTCCAATGGGCATATCGGTGATATTTTCCGCTTTGATGCCAAAGATCTTTTTGTTGATTATGCCTCACGTTGTGCTGATAAGGATAAAGTTGTCGAAATCATTCTGAAAGTGAATAAAAACGATGATTACGGTATCAGGAACATTTTGATTGACTGCGCCAGAGAATGCTTGCCTGAAGATGCTATCCGACAAATGATTTCCACGCTTCAACAGCGGGCTGATAAAGAAAATGAGGAACATGACAGGCGACATCACCTGATCCTTATTGAATCCCTGGCCAGACAGATCAAAGATGCCAAACTGTTTGAACAGACCCGAATTGCTTCATGGGGCAAGCTCTCCACGGCAGCTTTCATCGATATAGCCCGGGTATATCTGGAAAGCGGAGATGTTGAAGCAGCTCATTCATGGCTTAAAAAGGTCTCGGAGGAGGAAACATTTCAGGCATATGAGCGGGAAAAAATTCTGCTGGAAATTTATGAGAGGCAGGGCGACTCAGAAAAACTGACAGAAATTCTTTACAGGAAATTCAAATCCTTCCATTCCACGGATACCCTGCAGGCTCTTCTTGATGTGATTGGTCATGACAGAAGGGACGAGGTCATTACCGCCGAGGTGACACAAATCCTAAAAAACGAGACCCTTTCCACATCGGATGCCGGGTTTCTGATCGAAATCGGAAAAATCAAGGAAGCCGAGGAATACCTCATGGAGCGAGCCGGACAGCTTGACGGGAACTTTTACGGAAGTCTGATCCCCTTGGCAGAAAACATGGAATCAGAAGAACGACATCTTGCGGCCAGCCTCATTTACCGGAGTTTGCTGGTATCTATTCTGGATCGGGGCTATACTAAATCCTATCCCCATGGTGTCAGATATCTAAAGAAGTTGAACAAGATGGCAAAATATGTTGACGACTGGAAGAATTTCAATCGCCATGTCGAGTTTAAAAAGCAGATTATGCAGAACCATGCCCGCAAACACAGCTTTTGGTCGAAATATGAGGAGAAGAAATGAGCGAAAGAAATTATCTGCTAAAAATACAACTTCTTGATATCGAGCCTGCAATATGGCGGCGTTTTGTTGTGCCGTCAAACATAACTTTGGACCGGCTCCATGATGTTATTCAGATCATTATGGGCTGGACCGACAGTCATCTGCACGAATTCACCATAGGCCAAAAAAGATATACCGAGTATCCGGAATCGAAAGAAGACGGGCTGACATGCGGCAGATATCATCTTGGCAATCTTATAAAACAGAGCGGACGCAGGTTTCACTATCTCTATGACTTCGGGGACAGCTGGAGACATGAAGTGGTTCTTGAGAAAAGCAACTATTTTAATCCGGAATTACCTACAGAGATCGTGTGCCTTGAGGGCATGCGAGCTTGTCCGCCGGAAGATGTCGGCAGCGTCCCCGGCTACCTTGAATTCTGCGACGCGATAAAAGACCCTGATCACGAGGAACATGATCACTATATGCAATGGTCCGACGGCGATTTTGATAGTGAAAAATTTGATTGTAGCACAGTAAATCGGGAGTTGATGAAGTATATCCGCTGGTCAAGGAATAGACATACGGATTGGGATATTTCTTAAAGAGAACCATAGCATTGGGACCGCCTCCGCCCCCCATGCCGGCACATGCCTTGGCAAATCCTGGCCCGATGAAAGTGGCAAGCTTTTTTAACCAGTGTTAGTGTCGAATATCTTGCACAAAACACCACGAAAAGCACTATCGGCAAATTTGCAGGTTTACCGGAAGGAGCGGCTGGCGGGGAACAGCTTGCCCCCGAGAGTTTCGCGGTCTCCGGACAAGACTATACTGTATTTTTTCATGTGCGATTTTTGTCGGATTCCTGTCGGATTTTCTCCGCCCGGCTATCGCCGGTATTTTCCAACTTATTGTATGAAAAGCAGATAGGAATGAACACGGCGGGATTCGAACCCACGACCTTCGGCTCCGGAGGCCGACGCTCTATCCAGCTGAGCTACGTGTCCGTCTGGACAGCATAGTACGCGCAGACCCCAGAAAAAGTCAACGCATGGGGAGAAAATATTCCTCCCTTCTTCAGGGACTTCTTCAGGGACTTCTTCAGGTTGCTCTCCGCCGGTGCCTGTGATAGCGTTTCTTTCATGAATCTTTCACTTCCTGAACATCTCTGCATAACCCTGGCCAGCGCAAGCCCCCGGAGGCAAGAGTTGCTGCGCCGCATGGGGATAGAGCCCCTGGTGTGCCCCTCCCAGGCCGACGAAGCCTCCTGCGGGCCCGATACCATTCACCCCGACACCCCTCCCGATCAGATCTGCCGGCAGATAGCGCTCGAACGGACCCGGCTGAAAGCAGCCGCCGTGGCCCCTCTCCCCCCATCGCATCTTGCCCTGGCCGCCGATACCACGGTCGATGCAGGAGGAATGCTTTTGGACAAACCCCATAGCATCGACGAGGCCCGGACGATGCTGCAAAACCTCTCGGGAATCACTCACCGCGTTCATACGGCAATAATCCTCTACCAGGACCCGACAGATCCCGAAAGCTGGATGGAGGAGGTTGTCACAAGCAAGGTAACCTTTGCGCCCCTTTCCCGGGCTGATCTGGAGTGGTACTTCACCAGCGAGGAATGGCGCGATGTTGCCGGCGGATACCGAATTCAGGGCCGTGCCGCTGCTTTTGTCAGCCATCTGGAAGGAAGCTACGATGCCGTGATGGGCTTGCCAATACACCAGGTATATTCTACTATCAAACGATTTTTTACCAATTTTCGGGACGAATCCCGGGTAATTCAGGCTAAAGAATCATAATCTTCCGGCGTGTTTTTCTGTAAGAAAAACCGTTCGAGACAAAGCGAAGGGGCGGGCCTTGAGGGCCTGCAAGAGGAGGAATCGTGGCCGTAGTTACGATGAAAAATTTGTTGGAGTCCGGTGTACATTTTGGGCACCAGACCAAGCGCTGGGATCCCCGGATGAAGAAGTTTATCTTCGCCGAGCGGAATGGAATTCACATCATCGACCTTCAAAAGACGATTGTGGCGATCAAGGATGCCTACGAGATGATCCGCCAGACCGTGCTTGAAGGCAAGAGCGTGCTCTTTGTGGGCACCAAGAAGCAGGCACAGCAGGCCATTGAGGCCGAAGCAACAGCCTGTGGCATGTACTACGTAAACAACCGCTGGCTGGGCGGCATGCTTACCAACTTCTCCACCATCAAAAAGTCCTTGCTCCGGCTCAAAAAGCTGGAAAAGATGGAAGTGGATGGAACCTTTGACAGCCTTACCAAGAAAGAGATTTCCCGCCTGAACAAAGAGCGACAGAAGCTCGAGAAAAACCTGGGCGGAATCAAAGAGATGAAAGAGCTCCCGGGAGCGATCTTCATCATAGACACACGAAGCGAAGCGATCGCTATTGCCGAGGCAAAACGCATGGGGATTCCCATCGTTGCTGTGGTGGACACCAACTGCGATCCCACCGATATCGACTACCCGATCCCCGGAAACGACGACGCCATTCGGGCAATCACCCTCTTTACCCAGATTATCTCCAAAGCGGTAATCGAGGCGGACAACGAGATCGGCCTGGAAGTTATCGAAAACCTCCAGGATGATGAGACCGAGGACGATTTCACCTCGCCCTCTGCAGCAAAACCCGGAAGCGATGACGCAGAAAAGATTCGCCTGGCCGAGGCGGTCGGTTCCTCGGAAGACTCCGATAAGGGCTTTACCACGGAGGACTACTCCGACTACGAACCCGGAAACGATCCGGAGCTTCCCGCCGACGAGACAACGCCCGAGGAAGCCGTTGCAAAAGAAGCCGGCCTTGACGAGGAAACGCTCTACCAGAGCTGATCTCACCGGGAGGCCCCCGGCGGGGCCTCCTCCAGGCGACCAGATAGGGATGGGTACATAGGGGAACCCCCCTCCCCACCCTTGTCGCCGTTAATGCACTTGAACCATATCTTCAGGAGGAAATAACCATAATGGCAATAACCGCAGCCGACGTAAAAAAGCTCCGTGACAAAACAGGAGCCGGCATGATGGATTGTAAGAATGCACTCACCGAAGCCGAAGGCGACTTCGCAAAGGCCGAGCGCATTCTCAAGGAACTGGGCAAGGCCGCAGCTGCAAAGCGGAGTGGCCGGGCCACCAACGAGGGGCGAATCTTTACCCGCACCGAAGGTAACACCGGTCTGGTACTGGAGCTGGCCTGCGAGACCGACTTCGTTGCCCGCAACGAGACCTTTGTCGCCCTGGGAGAGAGCCTGGCTCAGGAGATCCTCGAACGGAACCTCACCGAAGCCGACGAGGCCATCGAAAACCGTATCAGGGACGCGATCAGCACCATCAAGGAAAACATGAGTCTCCGCCGCTTCAGCCGTATCGAGAAAAAAGATAACGAGATTTTCGCTTCCTACATTCATGGCGATTCCGGCCGACTGGGGTGCATTGTGGCCCTGGGCGCTGAAGACCCGGCTGCCCTGGAGCGTCAGGACGTGAAGGATTTTGCCTTCGACTGCGCCCTTCATGCCGTTGCCTTCCGGCCCACCTATCTCTCGGAAGATTCCGTCGATCCCGAATACCTGGCGGAGCAGAAAGAAATTTTCATGACCCAGGCAAAAAACATGGACAAGCCCGAGAAGGTGCTCCAGGGAATCGCCCAGGGGAAACTCAAGAAGCACCTGGCCGAGATCTGCTTCCTTGATCAGGGTTTTGTAAAGGACGAGAAAAAGAGCGTCTCTACCGTGGCACAGGAGCTCTCCAAAACAGCCGGAACGTCTCTTTCCCTGAGCGGATACCTGGTATACGCTGTGGGAGAAGAGGCCTAACCACCCAACCATTGCAAGGAGGAACGAGCTATGGAAGCAATTATCACGGATGCACAAGAGCGAATGAAGAAAAGCGTCGCCGCCCTGGAAGAGGAGCTGGCAGGATTGCGCACCGGCCGGGCCTCCGCCGCGATGTTTGACAAGGTCCGGGTTCAGTACTACGGGACGCCTACGCCACTGAATCAGGTAGCCAGCGTGAGCGTCCCCGAACCCCGGCTGGTGGTCATCCAACCCTGGGATAAGGGTGCCCTGGGCGACATTGAAAAGGCGATCTACGCATCGGAACTGTCCCTGAACCCCAGCAACGACGGAAAAGTAATCCGTATCAGCATCCCCCCCATGACAGAAGAGCGGCGCAAAGAGGTGGTAAAACTCGCCAAAAACGCTGCAGAACAAGGCCGGGTAGCGGTACGGAACATCCGCCGGGATGCCAACGACGAGCTCAAAAAGCTGGAGAAAAACAGCGAGATCAGCGAGGATGATCTGAAGCGCGGCGAGGAAAAAATCCAGAAGCTGACCGATCAGCGCATCGAAGAGATCAATACGGTGCTGGCAGCCAAGGAGACTGAGATCCTGGAGATCTGATGGGGAGCGGAGAGAAACCCTCAGCGGCCGTTCCGCGGCACATTGGCATTATCATGGACGGCAACGGACGCTGGGCCACCCGACGAAGACTTCGCCGCACCCGGGGCCATACAAAGGGAATCGAGGCGGCGAAGCGGATCGTTCTGGAAGCGATCGAACAAAACATCGGGTACCTCTCGCTCTACGCATTTTCCACCGAAAACTGGCGTCGCACCGAGGAAGAGGTTTCGTTCATTCTGGCTTTGGTGGCAAAAAATCTGCGCAGCCAGTATTCGTTCTACCGGGACAACAACGTCTGCGTCCGACACAGCGGCAACCTGGAGGGCCTCCCCTCCCAAGTTCGGGATGAGATTCACCGGGTTACCGAAGAGACCCGCAACAACACGGCGATCACCGTAAACCTGGCTGTGAATTACGGCGGGAGGGATGAGATCGCTCGCGCTGCAAACCGGGCGCTGCAACACAAACTGGGCTCCTGCGGAGAGCCCCTGGACGAGGCAGCTCTTCTCCTGACGGAGGAGGATATTCAGCACCATCTGGATCTGCCGGACCTCCCCGATCCTGACTTGATTATCAGAACCGGAGGGCATCGACGTATCAGCAATTTCCTCATTTGGGAAAGTGCCTACGCAGAGCTGTATTTCAGCAATCGTTTCTGGCCCGAGTGGACAGGAAAAGATCTCCGAAAGGCAATTCACGACTTCGGGTTGCGCAAACGAAACTTCGGCGGTACAGGATGACACAAAACACAATTTTTCGACTTCTGGTTTTCTTTATCGGCATCCCCCTTCTGGCAGCAAGTGCGTTGCTCCTGCCCCAGGCGGGTCTCCCTGCCTTTGCTTTTCTTGCAATCGCGGCATCCGCTCTGGGAGCACGCGAAACTGCACGATTTTTCCCGGAACAGACCTGTTCCTATCGCCACAGCTGGCTGGTGATCCCTCTCATGGGAGCCCTCGTCCCTGGTGCGGGCTATAGTGCTCACTGGCTTCCCGGCGACTGCTCGCCCTCTTTTGCCGTGGTGGGCGTGATCATTCTGGGACTCTCCCTGGTTATGGCCATCCAGGTTTTTCGGAGCCATCACGGGGATTTCTCTGGAATCATCCCCTCGATAACTACCCACACCTTTGTACTCCTCTATCCCGGGCTTTTTCTCTGGCACGCTCTTCGTCTGACAGAGTTGCCCCACCCTTCGCATCTGGTGGTTCTCTTTCTGCTCTGCACCTACCTGAACGATAGCGCGGCCTGGTTCTTTGGCAGACTTCTGGGAAAGATCACCACCCCTGCCGGGGCTGCCCCTCCGGTGGCGATCAGCCCCAATAAATCGGTGGCAGGATTCGTGGGAGGGTTTTGCACCACCCCCGCCGTTGTAGTTGTGGCAGGCCTGGTGTTCCCGGAGATTCTTCCCGGGTCCATTTTTGCCCATATCGCCTTCGGTGCCATCATTGGCGTAGCCACTATCCTGGGCGATCTTGTAGAATCTGCCATGAAACGCTCCGCCGAGATCAAGGATTCAGGACAGCTCATCCCAGGTCGCGGAGGACTCCTTGATTCGATTGACTCTCCCATCTTTGCAGCGCCATTTTTCTACTATGGCTATGTGCTATTCTTTCTGGTCCCCTAGAAGGGTATCTTCCTGGGGACATTCCACAGGGTATTTCTGCGAGGTTTCTTCATGATAAATGTTGTTGTGGGCTTGTTTGGACTGGGCCTGGTGGTGTTCGTCCATGAACTTGGACACCTTCTGGTGGCCAAGAAGATGGGAATAGCCGTCGAGGCCTTCAGCGTTGGCTGGGGCCGCAAGATATGGTCTGTCACCCGGGGAGGGACCGAGTACCGAATAAGCTGGCTCCCCATCGGCGGATACTGCAAAATGCAAGGGGAGCACGCCCTCTTGAAGGCATGGCAGGAAAAGAGCTCTTCCATCACCGTTGAAAAGGGCGATTTTTACGCCGCCCGCCCCTGGCAGCGCATACTGGTTCTCCTGGCGGGACCGGCGGTTAACTTTTTCTTTGCCGTAGTCGTTCTGGGGATCATCGCCATGATCGGCTATTCCTTTTTTACCTTTCCCAACAAGATCATTTTGGCCGATGATTACCACCCCGATCGACAAGGCCCTGCAGCCCAGGCAGGTCTTCAGACAGGCGACCTGATTGTTCAGATCGACTCACAAAGGGTCGAATCATTTCGGGATATCCAGTCTCTGGTAAGCCGCTCGGCCCAGCAAGATCTCTCCCTGAAATATCAACGGGAGGATCAGGAGTTCTCCACGACCCTGGTTCCCGCCCTGAACCCCTCCACGGGAGCTGGATATATAGGAATCTATCCCTGGATAGAACCGGTGATTTCCCAGGTGATACCCGGATCCCCCGCTGATATGGCCGGGCTGCGACCGGGTGACAGGATTCTTGCCGTGGAAGGCCAGGAGATACCCCACAGCATCGCCCTGGAAGCACTCCTGCAGACCCGTGCCAGCGCTCCCGTCACGGCCGAGATCAGCCGCGACGGGGAGATCATCAGCCTCAGGATCGTTCCCGGCCATACCGATGAGGGCACACCCTCCCTGGGTATTGGATACAAAGCGATGGAGGTCTCCTCCGGCACGATAGGGCCTCTGGGGGGACTTAAAACAGGCTTCGATCAATCCCTGGAGATCCTTCACCTCACCCTCCGGAGCATCAGCTTGCTCTTCTCCGGAATCGATCTGAACCAGGCCCTCATGGGACCTGCGCGGATCACCTATATGGTAGGAGAGGTTGCCGCTGAAGGGTTTCGGGCAGGACTCGGAGCAGGGTTATTCTCATTCTTTAACTTTCTCAGCCTCATCAGCATAACCCTCTTTTTCATGAACCTCTTGCCCATTCCCGCCCTCGACGGAGGCCAGATTCTCCTGACGGGTGTGGAGATCATCACAAGAAAACCCCTGCATCCCAGACTGGTCTACCACTATCAGGTTGCAGGAAACATCATTATTGTCGGCCTTATGTTTTTCGCTGTCTTTAATGATATTCTTTTCTTTGCCCGGAGCTAAGACAATGAAGATACATACGAAACGTGCCTGGACGATCCCCTTTGTGCTGACCCTGGTTGTTGCCTTCTCTCAGGCCGATACCCTGCTGGCTCAGCCTCGTGCCCTGGTTCGATCGGGTCATACCGACGAGATAACCGCCATGGCAACGCTCCCGGGAGAGAACCTTCTCTTTACGGCAGGGGAAGACGGAAAACTCATGGTCTGGGACACCCGGACCGAAGCCCTTTTGCAAAGCATCCGGGCTGACCGCTTCCCCGTTCGTGCTATCGCGCCCTTCCCGAACGGAAACGAGGTGGCACTCTACAGCTCCGACGGAAACCGCCTCCACCGGATTTCTCTCTGGAACTGGAAAACCGGTCAGCGCCGCTATCTGCACACCCCCGACGGAGAGGTTCTCTGGATGGAGGCATCTCCCCGGGGATCCTATCTCCTTTATTCCGTGCCGGGACTCAGGAGCATGCGAATACTCCGGGCATCCTCGGGGAGGAGGCTTCCTTTTCTTCAGCAAGCCACCAGCATTGTAAGCTGGTTTGTTACAGCCGGTAGCGAAGAGCGGGTCATGACCTACTCGCCCTCGTCGGGAAACATCGTATACCGAAATATCGCCAACGGCAGAGTTGAGGGGGAGTTTGAGGGCCCCTCGGACCTGAGCAATTTACACCTTCTCTCCCAGCGTCGCTTTGCCGCCGCCGAGACCGCTACGGGGACGCTTGCCGTGGTGGACCTGCTCTCGGGCAATGTGGTTGATCAGGCAGAAGCGGGGAGAATCAGAAAGATTCACCACGATGCCCTGAGGGAGGAGATCCTGGTCCTCTCCCAGACATCGGGCAGAATGCCCGAGATCCGGCGCTTCCGATTCCACCAGGGCCGCCTGGAAGAAACCTCGCCTGCGATGAGGCTCCCTCAGCATACCATAAACAATATTGCATCTCTGGATCGCCTGCTCTACGGCTCTGATCTGGAAGGACGACTCTTTCTGTTACCCCACCAGGGTGATGACCCAACCCTCTTTGCCGAGTCAATCATTGAACCGATCACGACGATTGCCACCAGCAATGACCGGCTCTGGATTTTCACACAGGAGGAGCTTCTCTCGCTTCCCACACAATTTTTGGCAGACATGCGAAGAGCCCGGCCGGGTCAGCCTATTTCTCCCGTGGGGGCGACATCCTTTTCCGTTGCCATGGGGAAAGGGGCCCGCATTGTGCCCGGCAACCATGACGGCGAAAAATTGCTCCTCTGGTCTCCCGAAGATTCCCGCTCTCCCCTGAAACGGATAGACGGGCTCACCGGCGAGGTGACCGATCTTCCTATCCGCCTCTCTTCGGGAGTCCGATCCATTTACGCTCATGGCAACGAAATTCTGACCCTCTCAAGAGCGGGAGAACTGGCCATGGTCAATCTGGATAGCGGAAACGAGACCTTCTCCTACCGTGGTACGGGATTCCAGACGGCCATGCGCACCGACCGGGATATTTTCCTGGGCAAGGCCTATACAGGAGGGTTTCTTGATTCAGCGCTCCTGCGCATAGATCCCCGGACGGGTCAGACGGTACCCATGGAGACAGATGCCCGACTGATCTTTTCACTAACTTATGATCCCAGACGGGGCAGACTCTTCGCAACGGGCATCAGCAATAGCCAGGGGGGAGAGACCGCCACGGTGATCGAGGTTTTCGACGGCCCCAACTATAGCCGTCGCCGAACAATTCTGGAAATTCCCGGGGAATATCTTGATGCGCGAATAACCGTGGATCCTCTGCGGGGCGCCGTCTACACAACCCTTGATGATCGGGGGGGAGTCCTTCGGTGGGACGGATCCCGGGTGAGCGAACTATCCCGGAATCAGGCGCACATGCCGCGACGGCTGGTTCTGAACGACCATTACGTTTTCTCCGTGAACTGGGACGGCACCCTCTCTCTTATCAGCCGGTTCTCCGAGGAATCCGTTCTGGATATCACGGTGGTGCGTACCGCTTCGGGCGCGGCCTGGATTGCCCAGCGGCCGGACGGCCTGTTCCACACCTCCCACCCGGCTTTGGCAGATCCTTACATAATCAGTGTCAACGACTCACGAACGACCCTGGAAGATCTGATCGTCCGGGAGGAAGAACCCGAGAAAGAACTTCCCGAGGATGAGGAGAAAGAAGAAGATGAGGCAAGCCGGTTCGAAAGCGGCCGGTTCCATGATTCCCTCATAGACGAAGAGACGGACTATTTTGACCCTGAATCGGGGGATCCAGCCCCTTCATCCTGACCCCTTTATCTGATCGATGAGGCCCTGGCTAGACCGGGGCCGAGGGGGACGGGAGGACGGGGCTCGGAAGACGGTAATGATTTAGCCGATAACCTTTGCTATCGCGTCAGCTACGGCCTCGCGCACCGTTTTTTCGTGTTCGTCCTTGAGAGAATCTGCGTAGAGCCTTCCCAGCAGGTTTGCCCGGTACAGGGGAGGGACTCGATTCAAGGCATAGGCGGCAATGTCCAGGACGATTCCATCGGCGTCCTCGCCAAGATCGGGGGCATTCTCCCCTTCCAGCTGCCGCTCCAGTTCATCAATCACAAGCCGTTCGGCCTCATTTGCCAGTTCATCAAAGGCGTAGAGATCTCTGAAATCCATGGTTCATCCCCCCGTTTCTCAGTCCCGTGACACAACACCTTGCGTGCAATGCCACCTGTTTCATTCAGTCTACTTCATATCATGAGACAGATTCTCGAACTTGGTATAGCGCGGAACAAAGGCAATCTCGATCGTTCCTACCGGACCGTTCCGCTGCTTTGCCACGATCAGCTCTGTCTTGATGACGTTCATGTTCTCCGTGGAGGACTCCTCGAGGTTTCGCTCCCGGTGAAGGAAGATGACCACGTCGGCGTCCTGCTCAATACTTCCTGATTCCCGAATACTCGAGAGCATGGGCCTCTTACCTTCAGTGTCGCGCGATACCTGGGAAAGTGCAATGACGGGAACGTCCAATTCCCGGGCCAGCGCCTTCAGGGAGCGGGATATCTCGGCGATCTGCTCGTGCCGCGCCAGCTCCCGATTCTCGTTGGTGATGAGGGTAATGTAGTCCACGAAGATCACCTTGACTCCGTGTTGCCCTACCATGCGCCGCGCCTGGGCCCGCAGGTCCAGAAGGCGCATTCCCGGAGAATCCGATATCCACAGAGGCGCGTCGTAGAGGCGCCCCGCTGCATGGGTAAGGTTTGCAAAGTCCGAGGACCGAAGCATTCCGGTCCGGATGGTCTGACTTCCGATGCGGGCCTCGCTGGCTACAAGACGTTGCATAAGCGCCATATCGCTCATTTCGAGGGTGAAGAATCCCACGGGTATTTTCTGGCCCACCGCCATGTGGGCCGCCATGGAGAGGGCCAACGCTGTCTTTCCCACCGAAGGACGCGCGCCAACAACGATAAATTCGCTGGCCTGAAACCCGCTGGTCATGCTGTCCAGATCCGAGAACCCCGAAGGAACACCGGTGAAGGCGTCTTGATTATGATAGAGCTTTTCGATTGCCGTAATGGTTCGGCGAACCACTTCTTTGGCAGGCTGAAACGATTGGGTCTGATTTGTCTCGGCCAGCTCGAAGATACGACGCTCCGCATCCTCAAGCAACTGGCGTGTGGGAATCGTATCGTCGAAACAACTCTCGGTGAGCTCCGCCGCGATGGTAATGAGCCGTCGCCGCAGGGCGGTCTGACGGACAATCTGAGCGTAGTACTCAACGTTTGCGCTGGTGGGAACGGCCGTGGTCAGCGAGGAGATGTACGAGGCACCACCGACGCGCTCCAGGACGCCTGTAGACTGGAGCTCGTTGGTAAGCGTTATGAGGTCGATGCTCTCCCCGCGATCCCAAAGAGTCAGAACAGCTTCAAATATGGAGCCGTGGGATCTGCGGTAGAAATCCTCGGGACGGACGAACTCCATAACCCGGGGAACCGATGAGGCATCGAGAAGAACGGCGCCGAGGGTTGCTACCTCGGCATCGAGATTATGTGGGGGCAGACGCCCTTCCATGGCCGGAATTACTCCGGACTCGACCGGTCCGCGTCCTCTTGAGCAGCTTCTTCTTCAAGGGCCTGCTGCATGGCGATCACCTCGGGGTCAAGAGACGTCTGATCCGACTCCTGGTCTCCCTCGGGAGCGTCAGCCGAGCCTTCAGCTGCTTCCGGTGTCTCTTCCTTCGACGGTTTCATTTGGCCAGCAGCTCCGGCCAAGCGGCTCCGCTTTTCTTCCAGCTCCTGGGCGTTGCTTGCCACAACCTGCACCACCAGCAGAGCTTCTTCGTCGGCGTAGAGTTTTACCCGGACCTTGTAGGTTCCCACGGCTTTCAGGCTGTGTTCGGGGACATCGATGCGCTTGCGCTCAACTTCGATACCCTGAGCAGCCAGCTGCTCGGCAATGGTAGCGTTCGTTACGGAACCAAAGAGTTTTCCGTTGATCCCTGCCGTCATGGAAATTACCAGCGCTTCTGCCTCGAGCCGCTCCTTCACACTGGCTGCATCCTTGCGCTTCTGCTCGCGTCGTGCCTCAATCTCGGAGCGCCGCTCCTCGATGCTGGCCAGATTGCGCTCGCTGTACTCCATCACCAGCCCTTTGGGCAGGAGGAAGTTACGGGCGTAGCCCGGAGCTACGGTGCAGATATCACCTTCTTCGCCAAGATTTGTAACATCACTGTTCAGTATGACCTTCATATCGATCTCCCCTTCTATAATCTATCCACAATTCACTCATGCCGAGCAAGGGCAACCCTCCCGCAACGAGTATATTCATTCCGGGAACAAAGAACGCGATCAGCACGACTGTCAAAACCCAGCGCTCTCCCTGAGGAGAAACTCCCCGAAGATGAAGCAGGTGCTGAATCAGGCCAATCCCCTGAATGGAAAAGAGGAACCCTCCCACCAGGGCGAGGTTCCATCCCACCGGAGCGTAGGTGCCAACATCCGAAACCCAGGAGGCAATGATGACCGCAAGGCCGATGATCACCATCCAGATCAGCTGATCGGGAACACGGGCGTGACGCAAGGTCTGAACCGCCCCGGCTCCCCGTAAAACGATTCCGTTTCCCAACCACCAGTTTGCAGCAATCCCCGCCGTCAGGGCCAGACCAACCGAACTGAGCACAATCCGGGTGATCAGATCGACCCAGAGCTCCCAGTCCTGGTTGACGCCCATCATGGCAAACATTGAGCGGAACTGCTCGCTCAGCTCCCCCTCACCGCTCCCGGCCAGGAGCAACGCCCGGAGACCGGGAAAGGCCGCAACAAGGGCGATCCCTCCTCCGGCGATCAGGCGCAACCACCAGGGGTAACGCCGGGCAAGGTTAAAAAACGCAAGCCCCGCCAGCAGTCCCACAGGAGTAAGAACATCCAGCAGGACGTATCCCGCAGGCCCGGAAAACCGGACTGCCTGCACGGTATGGACCACCAGGATCAACAGAACCGTTATTCCCGCCGCCAGAAGGCCTCGCTCGCCTCCCCGCCGCGAAAAAATCACCTGCACCGGCACGGCAAACAAAAAGGTGAAAAATCCGGAATAAAAGAGCACTGCACTCACGAGAGCTGCCGCAAGAAGCGGCAACCAGTGCTCTCGATTATCCCGGATGAGCATCATCACGAAGGCGAATCAACCCATCTTCAACATGCCCAGATAACGGGCACGCTTGATCTCGCGAACCAGCTTGCGCTGATTTTTGGCAGACGTACCGGTTATTCGGCGGGGCAGAATCTTTCCGTTTTCCGTCAGGAACCGACGCAGGACGTCAGGCCTCTTATAGTCAACCACAAGGTTGTGAACCTTGATCTTGTCTACTTTTTTTCGAAAGTGACTCCGTCCACGGGGTCGAAATCCCCGTCCACCGTCACGATCATCCCGGCCGTCACGGCCACCATCGCGGCCTCTTGAATCACCGCTTCGTTTCATTTCGTCAGACACATGGTCCTCCTGGTTACTTGTTTCCTTCGTTCCCTATCCGATCAAAGACGCCTGTACAAGAGGTGCTCAAAAGGGAATGTTATCGGGAAAATCATCCGAGCCAAAGCCATCATCGCCGCCGGGGCCACCACCCCCACGGGGTGCTCCTGACCCGCCAGAACCCTCGCGATCAGATCGGGAGGAGCCAAAACCGCCTCCTTCGCCTGATCCGCCACCGGCGCCGGCGCCGGCACCACCGAGAAGCATCACATTGTTGGCGATTACCACCACCTTGCTGCGATTCTGCCCTTCGGGAGTCTGCCATCGGTCCTGCCGCAACTGGCCGTCAACGCCAATTTGCTTGCCCTGCGTGAGATAGCGCTGAATTGCTTCGCCCTGTCGACCGAACAACGTCACATCAAAAAAACTGGGTTCATCCACCCATTGATCGCCCTGCTTTCGGCGATTATTGATAGCCAGGGAGAACTCGCAGATAGCAAGTCCTCCACCGGTATATTTCAGCTGGGCATCCCGAACAAGACGCCCCACCAAGACGACGTGGTTGATATCAGCCATGTTTCCTCGATCCCCTGGTTTGGAACAGCTCTTTCAAGGTGATCCTTAATCGTCCCGCCGCACCATCAAAAACCGCAGAAGCTCACTGCGCAAGCGCAGGGGGCGTTCAATCTGCTTGGCTTTCTCGGGATCCATGGTGCACACGTAGTAAAAATAGTGAGCCTGGATCTGGTTTTTGATAGGATACGCCAAGGTTCTCAAGCCCATGTCTTCTTCTTTTTCGATCTGGGCTCCCAGCTTTTCCAACTCTTCCCGTACCGCAACGACCCCGGCATTGAATGTTTCCTGGTCGGAGCGGAACACACACATCGCTTCGTATGTTCGCAAATTATTCCTCCTTCTGGACTTGCGACTACCATTTTGATACCATCAAAGGCAGCAAGAAGGTCGGAGGACGTTACCACGCTCCACGGTCTGTGTCAATATCGGAGGAATCCCTTGCCCGCAAAAATTCATTATCAGGATAATCTTTTTTTTCTCCACTCAATCATCCGTACCGTAGAGTCCGGGTTGCGCCTGGATATTGATCCGGAATATTTCCGGGACAAAATCCTGGAGGATATTTTTTTCGTCCACGCCGTGCTTCAGCGCAAGCACCGCGTCCTGCAGGAGCAGGAACAGCTCATAAACCGGACAACCTATCTGCGAGCCCTCCGCAGGACAGCCCTGGCCTACAAGGCTTTTCTGTCGCTCATCCTTGAGGGAGAAACCGCCTTTCAGGATGCCTTTGCACCGTACCTGGAACGGCTGGCAACAATCAAAGAGGAGGAAGAAGCACTGCTTCGTGAGGTGGAGGCCCACCTGGATAAGGTTGAACCCGAGGAGGACTCATCGTCGTCGATCGTCTCTTCCGAGGAGTTCAGCTTTCTCCTGGCGAGCGACCCCGATGATACAGAGCAGGGCGCGACCTGACAGAAGACGGCCGCCCCTGGCACAAGAAAGACCTACCGGATTGTATGGATTGGTCTAAAAAAGCCTCTCTTGTGTATTACCCTACAATGATGTAGGGTAATGCCCAGGGAGTACGCCATGAACACCACACATTCCGACAACCATACAAGAGGAAAACTGGAAGAACTCTCGCTCCTCTTTGAAATAAGCCAGATCCTGGATCAAAGCATGGATCTCAAGCAGGTGATCCAGCCTGTCCTGACAGCGGTTACAGACCACCTGGGAATGCTCCGCGGGACGATCACCCTTCTCAACCGCAAGAGCGGCGAGATTCTTATCGAAGCAGCCTACGGCCTCTCGCCAGCAGAGCGGAAGCGGGGCCGCTACAAGCTTGGCGAAGGAATCACGGGGAAGGTCGTTCAAAGCGGTCGGTCAAAGATCATTCCCCGCATAGACGAAGAACCGGAGTTCCTCAATCGCACCGGAGCGCGCCGGGGCAAACCCTCCGAGGAGGTCTCCTTCATCTGTGTCCCCGTCAAGATCGGCCCCGAGACGATCGGCGCGTTGAGCGTGGACCGCAGTTTTCCCGGCGAAGAGGCGCTTCAGGAGGATCTGCGTATCCTTACGGTTGTGGCGTCCCTGATCGCTCAGGCCGTAAAGATCCGACAGACCGTTATGGAGGAGAGAGAACAACTTCTGGAGGAGAACTCCCGCCTCCACCGAGAGCTGGAAGAAAAGTTCCGTCCCTCCAATATCATTGGCAACAGCAAGGCCATGCAACACGTTTTTGATATGATGGCCCAGGTCTCTCGCAGCGACGCCACGGTCCTTATCCGCGGGGAAAGCGGAACAGGGAAGGAACTGGTGGCCCAGGCGATCCACTATAACAGCGCCCGGGCGGCAAAACCTCTTATCAAGGTGAACTGCGCCGCTCTTCCGGAGACGGTGATCGAGAGCGAACTCTTTGGCCACGAGAAAGGAGCCTTCACCGGCGCCATCAGCACCCGCAAGGGGCGCTTCGAGATGGCCAACGGGGGAACAATCTTTCTCGACGAAATCGGCGATCTCTCGGCCATGACCCAGGTCAAGCTTCTCAGGGTGCTTCAGGAGAAGGAGTTTGAGCGTGTGGGAGGAAACGAGACGATTCGCACCAACGTCCGTGTTATCGCAGCCACCAACCGGGATCTGGAGCGAGCCATGGAAGAAGGGCTCTTTCGGGAAGACCTGTACTACCGGCTCAACGTCTTTCCTATTCATATTCCTCCCCTGCGGGAGCGGCGAAACGACATCCTCCTCCTGGCTGATCACTTCATTGCAAAGTACCGCGAGGAGAATCACAAACCTATCCAGCGAATCTCTACGCCCGCTATCGACTTGCTGAGCAATTATCACTGGCCCGGGAACGTGAGGGAGCTGGAAAACTGCATCGAGCGGGCTGTCCTGTTGAGCGCCGACGGGGTGATCCATTCGCACCATCTGCCTCCAAGCCTTCAGTCCGCCGAGAGCACCAACACCCAGATTCACGGATCGCTCCAGGATTCCCTGGACAACCTGGAACGGGAACTGCTCATGGACGCCCTGAAATCGACCAAGGGGAACATGGCCAAGGCGGCGCGCATCCTGGATATAACCGAGCGCATCATGGGCCTGCGAGTCAAAAAACACGGCATCGACCCGAGGAATTATAGAACAAGAATGTAGGCTTATAAGCATATTCATACATAAAAGTAGTCGCCAACCGCATAAACACCCTTATTGTCATCAAAGATCCCGCAGGGGCGCATCTTTCTATTTCCTTACAAAGGTGAAAGATGTGCCCGCAGCTCCCCATCAAATCCTCCTCATCGGAAAAACTGGCACACCTTTTGCTTGAACAGTGATTGATACGACCCCATCCTGTGAGGAGGAAAAACACTATGGGACGACGGACTTTTTTGCTGGTTCTCTTGATGACTGCGATCTCCCTGACACACGTAGCAGCGCAAGATGTGGAAGCGGTACTGGAACTCTACAGCCAGGCCTTTGACATGATATGGCTCACCCTGGCAGGAGCGCTGGTCTTTCTGATGCAAGCCGGTTTTGCCATGGTCGAAACCGGCCTCACCCGCGCCAAAAACGCCGGGAACATCATCATGAAGAATCTGATGGATTTCTCCATGGGGGCTATCGCGTATTTTGCCGTGGGCTGGGCCATCATGTACGGCGCCAGCGCCGCCGGCCTGGTGGGAACGGATCAGTTCTTTCTCGCCGGAGCAGATTCGGCAGACTTTCGCGACTGGTTCTTCCAGGTAGTCTTTGCCGCCACGGCAGCAACCATTGTGAGCGGAGCCATGGCAGAACGAACCAAGTATTCGGGCTATCTCCTCTACTCGGCGGTTGTGTCAGGCCTTATCTACCCTGTCAGCGGCCACTGGATATGGTCCGATGCGGGCTGGCTCGCCGGGATGGGATTCCATGATTTTGCAGGATCTACCGTGGTCCACTCTGTAGGTGCCTGGGCAGCCCTGGCCGGAGCCATCATGATAGGAGCCCGGCGAGGAAAATACGTCAAGGTTGGAGATGTGGTGACAGTGAAGGCAATTCAGGGCCACAACATGCCCCTGGCAGCACTGGGAGTCTTTATCCTGTGGTTTGGATGGTACGGTTTCAACGCGGGAAGCACCCTTTCCGGAACGGATCTGGATATCGCCTACGTGGCAACAACCACTACCCTGGCTGCCTCGGCAGGCGCGATTGCCGCCATGGTTACCAGCTGGAAGTGGTTCGGGAAACCCGATCCCTCCATGTCCCTGAACGGAGCGTTGGCGGGGCTCGTGGCGATCACCGCTGGAACCTGGGTGATAAGCCCCGGATTATCACTCCTGGTGGGGGCCCTCGGCGGAGTAATTGTGGTGATCTCCGTTGAAATTATCGATAAGGTTCTCCATGTGGACGATCCTGTGGGTGCGATCAGTGTCCACGGTATCACAGGAATCTGGGGAACCCTGGCGGTGGGGCTCTTCGGCGACCTCGAACTGATCGGCAGCGGTCTCACCCGGGGAGGTCAGATAGGGGTTCAGCTGATCGGTATCGGCGCTGTCCTTTTGTGGGTTCTCAGCACATCGTTCATCCTTTTCTACCTGCTAAAGACCTGGGGCCTCCTGCGAGTATCGCCGGAAGATGAACTTCTGGGTCTCGATATCTCCGAGCACGGGACTGAATCCTACGCAGGTTTCCAGATTTTCTCCAACGTGTGATCGCTTAGAAAGGAGCAGAACGCCATGAAACTGATTATTGCCTACATACAGCCCCACCGACTGAATAACGTGAAGGAAGAGCTCTACAAGGCGAAGGTTTTCAAACTTTCGATCACCAACGCCCTGGGAGCGGGGCAGCAGAAGGGCTACCACGAAGTATACCGGGGGATCGATATCGAGGTAAATCTTCTGAAGAAGGTTCGCCTGGAGATCGCTGTGAACGACGAGTTTACCGATGTCACCATTGAGGCGATCCTTCGTGGAGCGAGAACGGACACGATAGGCGACGGAAAGATCTTTGTTGTCCCCCTGGCGGAGGTGATCCGCATTCGCACCGGGGAGACGGGGAACGACGCGATCGGCTGATTAACAGCCCGATGGCTGCCTGACAGGGCAGCCATCGGGAGCGTGCCGGAGTTCCCCAGCCTGCGGAGGAACTCCTTATCAGCACCCTTCCAGGGCTTCCTGAAACCGCCGGAAACGAGCCTGATACCGGTGATGCTGCTCGGCGTAGCGAAGGGCCCCTGCAGGATCGGGATGATAGGTGTGGACGATGTGAACTGCCCTGGCGGCGGCCGCTTGCAGGGAGGAGGCTTCTCCCAGAGCTACCATGCCACAGCAGAGGTTTCCAATCAATTCAGCGTCGGCCACGGCGGGAACGCTCACGGGGACTCCTGTCATATCGGCCTTCATTTGGGTCCACAGCCCGTTTCGAGCCTGGCCCCCGCATGCTACAAGCTCCGTCACGGAGCATCCCGCCCCCTCGAGCAACTCCAAGGCCTCCCGCACGGCAAAGCCGATGGAGAGGACCACGGCCCGGCCCATCTCGGCCCGGCTGTGCTGCGCTCCCAGGCCGATAAACATGCCCCGTCGAAACTGCCACGCCCCGGGCCGCTGGAGGGAGGGGAAAAACCAGGGCAGGTCAGCATCCTCGGACAATCGCAGAATTTCCAGCATCATGTCACCGTAATCACGACCCCTCTGACCGCTGATCTCGCGAAACCATTCGAAGAGCAGCCCCGTGGAGGAGAGGATGCCCGCCACGTTGTACAGCCCCGGGATAACATGCGGCAGGGTCCGCAGGTGCTCGGCCTGGCGGGGGTGGGCCGAACAATAGTTGATTCCTTCGGATGTTCCGGCCCGATCGCAGGTCATGCCCGGCTGAAGGCAGTTGGTACCGATCAGGCTCATGAGGAAGTCCGACCCCGCCGCCACCACGGGGGTTCCCGGGGGGAGCCCCAGCTCGACACTGCGGTGACGCGCCACCTGACCTGCCACGGAACCCACCTGAACGAAGGGCGGCAGCTTTCGGGTATCCAGCCCCGCTGCCGAGGCGTCGTCGGTATTCCAGATGTAGGGGGAGAACTCCTCGCCCGGGGTTACGGCCACGGCCTCACCGGTGAGATAAAAGAGGAGATACTCCGGGAAGGGAAGGTACCACCGAACCTGATCGGCGTGGGGGTCGTTGCGGTGAAACCAGAGGATTTTTGGAAGATAGAACGAGACGCTCTCTGGCAGGACCTCAGCCCGGGGGTCCAGCCAGAGCAGGGGCTGCCCCAGAATGCGCCCCTCCTCGTCTACAGCAACCACGGTGGGGCCGTTTCCGCTGATCACCACAGCGTCGATCCTGTAGTGGCCTGCCACGGTGGGAACGGTTTCCCTCAACGCTTCAAGCCAGCGGTGGCCGTCGAAGGCCGATGCTGAATCGGAGGGGCCCATGACGGGCCGCCGGATAAAGGAGAGGAGCTCCCCGGAGGTTGTTACCACGGCCGCCTTCAGGCTGGAGGTGCCGATGTCTATCACCAGGTATCGTGTGTGATCCACCGCTGCTGTTGTCATACTCCCAGAAGCTACCAAGAGGATCACCGGCGGTCAACGGCAGGATCTTCCCGGAAAAGAGATCTCTGCAGTCACTCGTCACCAAAGGCGCCAAAGGCGATTGAGAAAGGCCGACTCTTCCCGTTAGAATAGGCCCATGAAAGCGTTATATACCGCCCTCCTGGCGCCCCTGGCCCTTCTGGCCATGACGGGCTTCGTCTCCTGCGGAGGAGATTCTTCCAGCGACACCCGTCACTCTCCGTCCGGATACGGGGGGGACGAAACCCGGGGTACCGAAAAATCAGCGATCGGCGTCTTTGTCCCCGGCGTGGTTGACGGGAGCCCCACCTACGAGATGCTCGTCAGGGGCGTCCGCAGGGCCGTGGCAGATTTTCCCGGCGCATCGGCCACGGTGGTCGAGGGCGGGTTCAACCAGGCCGGATGGCTTGAAGGGGTCATGTCCATGGCCGCGTCGGGCCGGTACGATCTTATCGTGACCTCCAACCCCAGCATGCCCGAGATTATTCTGGAGGTTGCCCAGGCCGTTCCCGGGGTTCGATTCCTCCTGATGGATGCCTATCTGCCAGACCACGAAGGGGTGCACTCGATCCTCTTTAACCAGCGGGAGCAGGCGTATCTCTCGGGGTATTTTGCGGGCCTCCTTACCACCAGCGATCTTCCAGGAGCTACTGCCCGGCCACGGATCGGGCTCCTGGCTGGCCAGGAGTTCCCCATTATGAACGAGGTCATTCTGCCGGGCTACCGCGAGGGAGCCCGCCAGATATCGGAGGAAATAACCCTGGACTTCCGGGTTCTGGGCAACTGGTTCGATGCAGGCAAGGCCCAGGAGATCGCCGCAGACATGATCCGTAGCGGAAGCGATACAATTCTGACTATCGCCGGTGGCGGAAATCAGGGGGCCCTCTCGGCAGCACGGGAACGAGGGACCTACGTTCTCTGGTACGACGATTCCGGCTACGACGAGGGGCCGGGCGTGGTGGCCGGTTCCTCGCTGGTTCATCAGGATACGATGACCTACCAGGCCACGAAAGAGGCTCTGCGGGGAGAGACTCCCTGGGGGAGCGCTCGCATTCTGGGTGTGGCCGACGGGGCCGTGGGCTTTGATACGGAGCATCCCGCCTTCCGGGAGCTGATTCCCTCCGAGATGATCCAGGCTATGGAGGCCAAGCTTGAACTGTTGCGTCAGGGGGAGCTCCGCCTGGAGATGACCCCGCCGGGGACGTGATGTGACGGCTCTGGAGCCGGTTCTCACGGCGGAACACATAGGAAAGCGGTACGGCGCGGTCCAGGCGCTGCAGAACGCATCGATCTCTCTCTTTCCGGGAGAGATCCACGGGTTAGCCGGAGAAAACGGCGCAGGGAAATCCACCTTCGTGAGGATCCTGGCGGGTATCGAGTCGCCCGACCGGGGATATCTCAGGGGATGTTCCCCGGGACACTGCGCTGTGGTTCCTCAATATCCCCGGATGGCGTCCTCCCTGCCGGTGATGGAAAACCTCATCGTTGGCAGGGAACCCCGCCTGGGCAGGCTCCCGGGGGTCTCGCTCTTCCTGAACAGGCGTGAAGCGGCCCGGATCATCACAGGTCGGGCAAAGCGCTTCGGCATCGATCTGGACACAAACAAGCCCGCGGGCAGCCTGAACGGAACGGAGCTGCGCCTGGCCTCGCTCCTGGCGGCTCTTGCCCAGCACCCCAAGGTCCTTATCCTGGACGAGCCCACCGTGGGGCTGGCACGGCCCGATCAGGAGCGAATCCTTCGGGCCATGCGGACGCTCCGGGAGCAAGGAGTGGCAATTCTCTATATTTCCCACGATCTGGGAGAGATAAGTGGCCTGGCAGATCGGGTCACCCTGCTCCGCCAGGGCTCCACATCGACCTCTTCCAGCCCGGTTCCCCCGGCAGAGGAACTGGCAGCGCAGCTCTTTGATCACCACCGGGAGACGATCCACGGGAACACGCACCAGGAGAAAAGGCAACAGTCCCCGGCCTCTTCCGATGAGGCGGGGCTGGTCTGCGAGGAACTCCTCCTCCACGACGCCCCGACGGGACGAACCGTGGGCCCCCTCTCCTTCAAAGCACCCCGAGGAACGATAACGGCTCTCACGGGGGTGCGCGAATCGGGGCTGGACCTCCTGGAACAGTATCTGGGGGGGCAGAGCACTCTGGCCGCAGGGGCTCTCTCGGCGGCGGGGCAACGTGTTCCGGCCCGGATCGTGCCGGGTCTTCTGCGCCAGCGGGGGATCGCCTTCATTCCCTCGGATCGCTTTGACCGGGCCGCAGCCCTGGAGGGGAGCGTGGAAGAGAACGCCACGGTGATCGACAGAAACCAGGTCTATCAACGGGGGTTCCGCACCCCCGGCGAGGCAAAACACGTGACGAACCGCCTTCTGAAACGCTTCGATATCCGCACTCACCGGCATATGCCGCTGGGGTCGCTCTCGGGCGGGATGATCCAGAAGCTGATCCTTGCCCGGGAACTGGATACAAACCCCCGGATATGTATCATCGCCGAGCCCACGGCGGGACTCGATCTCCAGAGCCAGCACATCCTGCTGGAGTCGCTGCGGGAGATTGCCGCAACGGGGGCTGCGGTGCTGCTCCTGAGTTCCAGCATTGATGCCGTGACGTCCCTGGCAAGCAGGGTTGTAGTGCTTCACCACGGCCTGGTCCAGGGCGACTTTCTGCCCCACCAGGAGGGCGCTATCGCCCGGGCCTTTGCGGGGATATCCTCATGACCGGTGCCGCAGGGGCCTCCCGGCGGGGTCCGTTTCTGGCTGCTGCAGCAGCGGTTGCAACGGTTCTGGTGGTGATTCTCCTCTCGTCGCCCCACCCCCTGCGGACGATTACAACCTTTCTTACCGGCCCCTGGTCCAACTCCTACGCCCTGGGCAATACCCTGGCCCGGGCCTCACTGCTCACCCTGACAGGAACGGGAGTAATCTGGGCCTTCCGGGCTGGTGTGTTTAATCTGGGGGGTGAGGGCCAGACCTACCTGGGAGCAATTGTCCTGACGGCGGTTCTCACGACCTCGCCCCTGGCAGGGTATGCCGAAAACCCCGGCCTCGCCGCCGGCGCAGTTGCCCTGGCGGGAGTTGCCATTGCCGCAATGGCAGCCGGGACGATGGCAGGGCTCTCGGGATGGTTGCGCCACCTCACGGGGGCCGACGAGCTGATCACGACCTTCCTTCTGGCCGCAGCGGTGCTCCCTGTGGGTGATTATCTGATTCTTGGCCCCCTGCGAGATCAGACGAGCAACCTCCTGGCCACGCCCTTCGTGCCCGCGTCGGTGCGACTTGCCCGATTCCTGCCCCCGTCGACGCTCAACAGCAGCCTGATCTGGGCGCTTCTGGCGGCGGCGACCCTGACGGTTGTCCTGCGGTGGACCCTCTTTGGGTACGAGATGCGTATTACCGCCTATAACCGGGAGTTGGCACGGTATGCAGGCATACCGGTTGGACGATACACCGTGATTCCCCTGGCGATCTCGGGGGCCCTTCACGGGATCGCCGGAAGCGCCCTGGTCCTGGGGGTTCACGGCAGGAGCATCACCGGTTTTTCGGGGAATTTGGGGTGGAACGGAATCGCCGTGGCTCTGATCGCCCGAAACAACCCTCTCCTGGTGGTCCCGGCAGCGCTCTTTTTTGCCTTTCTCGATGGGGGCGCCCGGGCGGCGGTGCTGCAGGATCAGACCACGTGGGAGCTGGGATCTCTCATTCAGGGAGTCATTTTTCTCTTTGTAACGGCCCGGATCGCGGGGTTCCCCCGGGTCCGGCAAAACCGGGAGGCCTCATGATCGCCCAGGTTCTTCAAAGCAGCTCCTTTCTCCTGATAGCGGCCCTGGGGGGGCTTGTGGCCGAGCGGAGCGGCATCCTGAACATCGGTCTCGAAGGCATGATCGCCCTGGGGGCCTTCACGGCCGTGGCAGCCCATCTGGCCGGGCTCGGTCCCCTGGGGTCTATCCTGGCGGCAACCCTGGCGGGGGTGGTGCCAGCGCTGATCTTCGGTCACTTTGTCCTTCGCTGGCGGGCAAACCCCTTCATCGTGGGGCTGGCGATCAACCTTCTCTCGGCAGGAACGATCCCCCTCCTCTCGGAAACGCTTCTGGGGACACGAGGATCGATCCGCCTTCCCTCGGGGGGCGGAATACCGATCCAGGCGGTGCCGGTCTGGGCTCTGATTGTTCTGATTCTTGTCTGGGGAGGCCTCTTCTACACCGTTCCCGGTCTGCGTCTGCGTGTGGCCGGGGAAGAACCCCGGTGGCTCCGGGCCAACCACGTCGGGGTTGCTCCGTATCAGCTCCTGGGACTGATCGTCAGCGGGATTTTCTCTGCTCTGGCGGGGGCGCTCCTGGCACTGCGAATTGGCGCCTATCTTCCGGGGATCAGCGCCGGCCGGGGCTGGATCGCTCTGGTGATCATCTACCTGGGCTACCGTCGCCCCTGGGGGCTCGCTGGAGCGGCGCTCCTTTTTGGCCTCCTGGAGGCCGTGGCGGTGCGGGCCCAGGCAACGGCGGGGGTTTCTCCCACAGTTCTCCTGGCCCTGCCCTATCTGCTCACGGTGATCGCCTTTGTGGCCTATTGTGCCTTTTTCCGGCGCCGGGCCTAGCCCGGCAGGAGCAGACCCTCCCCGGGTTTACCGGGATTCGTCCTGTGGCAAAAGGGAGAGTTCCTGGCCCAGAAGGTCCTTCAGAGCCCGCTGGTGCCGTTTGAACCCCTCCAAAACACGCTCCTTGTGCCCGGCCAGGCGCCGCAGGGGGGCCTCCAGGTTAAGGTTGCCCGGGGTTCCCGTGCTGGTCCGCCGGGCCAGGGCCTCCCGGGGATCGGGGAGCTCTTGCTGACCGTAATCCCGGGCAGCCCGCTGATAGGCCTCCCGAAAGGGGACTCCTTCCAGAACCAGTTGATAGGCGTAGTCCGTGGCAAAGACCTCGGCGTTCAGGGCCTTGGCCATGCGGTCCCGCTGCGGCTCCAGACGGTCCACCAGAACCAGGGCAACGGCCAGCTCCTCACGAACTGTGGCCAGGGATCTCAAAAGGGGTTCCTTGGTATCCTGCAAATCCCGATTGTAGCCCGAGGGTAATCCCCTCACCACGCCTCGACACTGAGCAGCCCACCCCTCCACCAGAGACGCCCGGGACCGCAGCAGCTCCAGAGCATCGGGATTCTGTTTCTGGGGCATGATGCTGGACCCGCTGCAGAGAGCCGAGGGCAAGCGCACGTAGCCGACTTCGGGGAGAGAAAAGAGGATCAGATCCTGGGCCATGCGTCCCAGAGTTGTTGCGATCGCCGCCAGGGCTCCCGCAATATGACCATCCAGAGTTCCCCGGGAATGTTGCACCGCCAGAACGTTGTTCTGGACCCCCGAAAACCCCAGTACATCGGCCACCATCTCCCGGTCCAGCGGCAGGGGAACTCCGTAACTTGCGGCTGACCCCAGAGGAGACCGGTCGTTCAGACGAGCCGCTGTCTCGAGGAGTTCCAGATCATCCAGGAGCTGTTCCGCCCAGGAAGCAAGCCAGAGGCCGAAGGTGGAGAGCATGGCGATCTGCAGGTGAGTTCTGCCGGGCATAACCGTGGAGCTTTCCTCCCGGGCCCGGTCAAGAAGCCGTTCAACGAGGGTTATCGTGTCTGTGGTAATCGTCAGAAGCGATTCCCGGGAGAAGAGCCTGGTGGCAACCGTGACCTGATCGTTCCGGCTTCGCCCGGTGTGAACCCGTTTGCCCGCGTCTCCCAGGCGTTCCGTCAGGAGCGCCTCCAGGACGGTATGACAGTCCTCGTCCTCCCGGGAGATCCTTACCTTTCCGGCAACTCCGTCGCGGGCGATCTGCCGGAGCTCCTCCTCCAGGGCTCGGGCTTGGTCGTTCTCAAGCAGTCCCGTAGAGGCAAGCATCCGCACATGGGCGATGCTCGCCACGGCGTCGGCGGTTATCAAGTTCAAATCCAGCAGATAGTCCCGTCCCACGGTGAAACACTCCACCGCATCGTCAAGGCTGTAGCCTTTTTCCCAGAGTTTTGCCATAACGCGAGAGTACTCCAGCAACGCCGGGCGGGTCAAACTCCCGGGAGCTTCCAGAAGCTCCCGGGGCACTCACGAGGCTCCCGGACCAGCTCAGGCAGGCCGAAGGGCAAAGGAGAAGGCCTCCTCCCCCCTGACAGGAGCCCCCTCCCCCGGGACCGCGTCCACCAGGACCACCCCTCCCTGGGAAAAGGACTCCCCCAGAAGCCGCTTGGCCAGAGGATTCTGGATGTACTGCTGGACCGCCCGTTTCAGGGGCCGGGCTCCATAGGCAGGATCGTAGCCGATAGCAGCAAGACGGGTTAGCGCCTGGGGGGTAAACTCGATGGAAATTCCCCGGTCTGCCACACGCCGGTTCAAACGTTCCAGCTCCAGCGAAACGATACGCCGAATGTGATTCTGATCGAGTCTCCTGAAGGTGATCACCTCGTCGAGGCGGTTGAGAAACTCGGGTTTAAAAACCTGCCGAAGCCGGTCCTGGACCTGATCGGTGATGGAATCGAGGTCATCGGCGGCAAGAATAAGATCGCTGCCAACGTTGCTGGTCATGATCACGATGGTGTGACGGAAATCTACCAGCCGCCCCTGACCGTCAGTGAGTCGCCCCTCGTCGAGAAGCTGCAAAAAGATATTGAACACATCGGGGTGGGCCTTCTCAACCTCGTCGAAGAGCAACACCGAATAGGGCCTGCGCCGAACCACCTCGGTGAGCTGCCCCCCCTGGTCGTAGCCCACATATCCCGGAGGAGCCCCGATAAGACGACTCACGGCGTGGCGCTCCATATACTCGCTCATATCAATCCGGGTAAGAGCCCGTTCATCATCGAAGAGAAACGAGGCGATCGTCTTGGCCAGCTCGGTCTTGCCCACCCCCGTCGGCCCCAGAAAGAGGAACGTTCCCGTGGGGCGGTTCTCATCACCAATACCGCTCTTGTTGCGCCGGATCGCATCACTTACCGCCTCGATCGCCCGGGGTTGCCCCACAACACGCTCTTCCAGGATCGATTCAAGCTGAAGCAACTTTTGGACCTCGCTGGACATCATCTTGCTCACGGGGATACCCGTCCAGGACGAGACGACCCGGGCGATATCTTCGTGGGTGACTTCTTCCCGCAGAAGGGACTCCTCGCTCTGAAGCTCGCGCAGGCGGTCACTGAGGCGCTGGATCTCCTGATTGAGCTGGGGAATCGTGCCGTGCTTGATCTCGGCGGCCTTGGCAAGATTTCCTTCCCGTTCGTGCTGGGTCTCCTCGATTGAGAGCTGCTCCAGGCGAACCTTCAAATCGCGAATCCGGTCGATCACGTCCTTCTCGTTTTTCCACCGCAGGTGCATCTCGTCCCGGCGATGACGCAGTTCGGCCACCTCCTCTTCCACCTTCACAAGACGTTCACGACCGCTCTCGCTGGTCTCGGTTTTAAGAGCCTGGGCCTCGATATCAAGTTGCAATATCCGCCGGTCCAGCTGATCCAGCTCCGTGGGCTGACTCTCGATCTCCATTTTCATGCGGCTAGCGGCCTCGTCCACCAGATCGATCGCCTTGTCCGGGAGAAAGCGGTTTGTGATGTAACGATCCGAGAGGGTCGCCGCCGCCACCAGGGCATCGTCGAGAATCCGGACCCCGTGATGAACCTCGTAGCGTTCCTTGAGGCCCCGCAGGATCGCCACGGCGTTCTCCACGCTGGGTTCTTCGGTATAAACCGTCTGAAAACGTCGTTCGAAGGCTGCGTCTTTTTCTATGTGTTTGCGGTACTCGTCCAGGGTGGTGGCTCCGATGGTTCGAAGTTCTCCCCGGGCAAGGGCGGGTTTCAGGAGGTTGCTGGCGTCCATGGATCCCTCGGCCGCTCCGGCGCCCATGAGAGTATGGAGCTCATCGATAAAGAGAATGATCTGCCCCCTGGACTTGGAGATCTCCTCGATTACTCCCTTCAGGCGTTCCTCGAACTCGCCCCGGAACTTGGTCCCCGCAAGAAGCGCCCCCAGATCAAGAGCAAGTATCTTTTTGTTTCGCAACGATTCGGGAACGTCCCCTGCCACGATTCGCCGTGCCAGCCCCTCGGCGATAGCCGTTTTTCCCACTCCCGGCTCGCCGATCAGGACAGGGTTGTTTTTTGTACGCCGTGAGAGAACCTGCATGACCCGACGGATCTCCTCATCACGGCCGATGACCGGGTCCAGCTTCTCCTGACGAGCCAGAGCGGTAAGATCCTTGCAGTATTTTTCCAGGACCTGCATTTTTCCCTCGGGGTCCTGATTGTCCACGGTCTCGCCGCCGCGAAGATCCTGAAGCACCTCCCGAACCGCCTTGGCCGTCACCCCGGCAGCGGTAAAGAGCGTTGCGGCCTTGTCGGAAGACTCCAGAATCGCAATCAGGAAATGCTCGGTCGAGACGTAGCGATCCCCCATCTCCCGGGGCATTGCCTCAGCCTTGGCAAAGATGCGACCCAGGGCTGGTGAGGGGTGAAGCTGACCGTGGTCCCCCGTTACCCGGGGCATCTTCTGAATCTCCTCGTCGATCTGGCGGATGAAGGGCCCCAGGGGGACCTCGAGTCGTTGCAGGATAGCTCCCACAATGCCCTGTTCCTGCGCGGCAAGAGCCCGGGCCAGGTGTATCGCCTCGAGCGTTCCGTGATCGTTCCGGTTTGCTATGGCTGCAGCATCCTGCACCGCAGCCTGGGCTTTCAGAGTCATTCCGTCGTTGTTCATATCGCGTAAAAAGATATCGCCAGCTCCGCCCGCATTCAACCGGTAAAAGACAAGATTTGAAGAGAGTTTGCAAAAAGCACCTGTCGCCACAATACTACAGTGATAAGAGTACCTGTACAGACCAGCCGCCGATTTCTGCAGCACGCAGAGACCGGGGTGCGGTTGAGTCGGAACGAGCCAGCACCGCTCTGCCGGGATCTCTCCAGGAGGAAGATCCGCATCACCAGGCAGGGCGTGCCAAAACAGCTCTTTCCGGAGGAGGACATAATGACACTGCAAACGGCGAACGAAACCTGGGACGAGGCGACCCCCGAGCTGGTGAGAGAGGTCTTTGAACAAACCATGGCAGGGAAAAACACGCTGATCATGCTCTACGACGACACCCATTTTGTTCAGACATCCCTGATAGAGCAGGGATTTTTCCTGGAGTACGGTGACGACACGGGCATGTATGCCGCAGTGGACCAGCGGCTGCCCCGGGATCGTGCGGAAGGGATCTTTCTTTCCTTTCTGGAAAACACCGACAACCAGTGGAAACAGATGACCAGCTACACCCGCATAGGAGACTCCCAGTTTCAGACCGGCACATCGGAACCGGATTATTCTCAATCGGGCCCGACCGGAGCGCACGCGGGACAAGCAACCTCTCCCGCGTCGGGAGCCCGGCAGGATCTCTTCGGAAACACCTACCGAGGCGGCCGTGGTCGCAGAGGTTACCGCTCTCCCCAGGCCACGTTTCGCCGGGGCGTAGAGCGGGAGATCAGCTATGGCGTAAGCCGCATGGTGATGCGCCTGATTCGCTCCATCCTTCGAAGCGGTCGCCGCTAGTCGCGGCAGCTTCGGGTGGCCCGGCAGACTCGGACGCCCCGACGGGAGCTTCCTTGAAAAAAAACCTCCGGAAGAAATCCCGCCGGGTTGTGAAGGCCTCTCTCTCCGGGCTACCATCGGCAGGTGGCACAGACATTTCTCTGGTACGACCTGGAAACCTTTGGCCGGGATCCCCGTTGGGACCGGATCGCCCAGTTTGCTGCGATCCGCACCGACTACGATCTCCAGGAGCTGGAAGAGCCCTCGATCCTCTACGGGCGCATAAGTCCCGATTACCTGCCCGATCCCGAGGCGTGTCTGCTCACGGGAATCACGCCCAGGCAAACCGCCGAGAATGGCCTGGTGGAGGCCGAACTGGCCCGGGAGATCAACCGGATTCTGAGCGTACCCGGCACATGCACCGCCGGGTACAACTCGATCCGCTTTGACGACGAGTTCCTCCGGAACCTCTTCTACCGAACCTTCCACGACCCCTACCGGCGGGAATATGCCCAGGGCAACAGTCGATGGGATATATTGCCCCTGATACGCCTCGCCCACGATCTGCGCCCCGAAGGAGTCCAATGGACCACCGACGAGGCGGGGACGCCGGTGTTCAAGCTGGAGGAACTCACCCGAGCCAACGGGATCTCCCACGACGATGCTCACGACGCCTTGAGCGATGTGCGGGCCACCATTGCCCTGGCCCGGCTGATCAAGGAGAAGCAACCCCGCCTCTTCTCCTATTATTTGACACTCCGCAAAAAAGATCAGGTCCGGCGCGTCCTGAATCTGGAGCATCCCGAACCGCTTGTCCTGGCCGATTCGCTCCTGACGCGGCCCGGAGGATGCTCCTCCGTGGTCTGGCCCCTCACGGTGAGCCCCGACAACCCGAACCAGATCATCCTCTTTGATCTGAGGTTTGATCCCTCGCCACTCTGGGATCTTTCCAGGGAGGAGATTCGCCGCAGGGTCTTCTCCAGCCGGGAGGAGCTGGCAGGAGAAGAACGGATACCCCTGCTGGGGGTTCAGCTCAACCGCGTACCGGCGGTGGCACCCCTCTCCACCCTCACCGGAGACCGGGCCCAAGCCCTGGGGCTTTGTCTGGAAGAAATACGGCGCAACGCATCGGCCCTGGCGGGCAAAGAAGATCTGGCCACGAAGATCAGGGCGGTCTATCAAAGAGACTCCGCCAGCGGGGACACCCCGGGGGAACAGGGCTACACCGATCCTGATTTGGGAATATACAGCGGCGGATTCTTTGGGGATGCCGACCAGGAAACCTTCCGCCGGATACACCAAACCACTCCATCTGAGCTGGCAACGGCCCCGCCGACCTTCACGGACCCTCGGGGGCCTGAAATGCTACGGCGGTATCTGGGCAGAAGCTATCCCCAGGAACTCACTTCTGAGGAACTTCAGCGATGGCAAAGTCACTGCGCCCGACGGCTTCTGGCCCCGGAATACCGCAATGCCCTGGATTTCGGGAGCTTCAGAAAAAAGCTTCACAACCTCATGGCCCTGCCTGATCTCCCGGCAGGAAAACGCAAGACCCTGAAGGACCTTCTGGACTACGCCCGCTGGCTGGACGAGCATATTCTTTCGGCCCGTTAGGGCCAGAGGTCTCGCAGGCCAGAGGGCTCCCATCCTGGTCATCGGGGATTGGTCCTTCGCCTTTCACCCCTTCGTGATTGACCCTGTGTGATTGACCCTGTGTGATTGGCCATCCACGGCTACACAAAACCGATCAAATCCATAATAATAGAGACTATGCGTGACGACCTGACTCCAATCATTTCAGCGATCGTCGATTCCTACGATACCGTGGGGGCGATCAACCATATCGACGGCCCCAATCTGCCCTCCCGGCCAAGTATCCGCCGCATCCTGAACGACCTGCAGGCCTTGATCTTCCCGGGTTTCCAGAGCGAAGAGCATATCGCCCGGCACAACGCTCGTTTCCTCGTGGCCGAGCGGGTAGGATCCCTGGCAGGGCGCCTCTCGGAAGAGATCTTCCGCAGTCTCTGCTTTCACCAGGGAATCTGCCACGAAACGGAAGACACCGAGCCCTACCGGCACGAAGCCCAGAAGATTACCTTTTCTTTTCTTGAGGAAGTCCCCGAGATCCGGCGCCGTCTGCGGCTGGATGTGCAGGCAGCCCTGGAAGGAGATCCGGCGGCACGTTCCACAGAGGAGATCATCCTGGCCTACCCGGGGCTGGAGGCTATCATGGCACACCGCCTGGCCCACGAACTCTGGATTCGGGAGGTTCCCCTGATTCCGCGCATGATGAGCGAGGAGATCCACGGCCGCACAGGAATTGATATTCACCCCGGAGCAACCATCGGGGATTCCTTTTTCATCGACCACGCCACGGGCGTCGTGGTGGGAGAGAGCACCATCATCGGAGCCCATGTAAAGGTCTACCAGGGCGTGACTATCGGTGCCTTGAGCGTTCACAAGCGGGACGCCAACAAAAAGCGCCATCCCACTATCGAGGACAACGTAACAATCTACGCGGGAGCAACGATCCTCGGCGGGGAGACCACCATCGGCCACAACTCGATCATCGGCGGAAACGTCTGGATCACCAGTTCGGTTCCTCCCTTCAGCAGAATCTATAGCCGTGCCGGAGAGTTTCAGACCCGGCGGGAAAAATCCCGAACAGGGGACTTTCAGATATAACGCTCCCGGAAGCATATCCCGGGGGCGAATTATCCCGGGGAACAGGTGATATCTTTTCCATCCTGAGGTACACTGAAGGGAGTATGAAGATAATCTCCCGCCTCCGGCACGGCGCACTCCTGGCCCTGGTTTCTGGTTCTTTCCTTCTCGCTCACGGCACGGCCTTTGCCTACGATCCCTCCCCGGGAAGCGAGGCCATGCAGCGTCTCTGGTCGCCCCTCTTCCTTGCCGGGGGCGCCAGCACCGCCACCGATCAATCGGGCAGCGGCGACGTGATAAACCCTGCCGTATCGGCCCGGAAACAGCGGATACACCTTGATGCAGGCCACACCTCCCTGGCCGGCGACGGCTCCTGGGAAGGCGGGAGCCTCCATCTGGCCCTGACGGTCCCTACACCCTACGCCGTCTTCACAGGATCCCTGCAATACCTCTCAATCGAGGCAGAAGACCTGCACCTGGGGCAACGGGGCGCCCTGAACTTCAGCGCCGCCAAGGAACTCTACCCCACTGTACAAGCCGGCATCGGAATAAGCGGGCAACTCGCCCACCAGGGGAACAGCACCGCCTTCGGCGGAGGGCTGAGCCTGGGCATGATCCACCACCTGGGCGATCACGGCCCGCTGCGGGACCTGCGATGGGGAGCAGCTCTCACCCAAATCGGTCTCAGCCCCGAACCGGACTCGGACTATTCAGGAACTCCCGCACCCTTTACCCCCGCAGCCGATATCCATGCAACGCTCTACGCCGACGATGACATCCGATGGGAGGGCCACACGGGCCTTCAGGCCCCGAGCTTCCAGAACCTGATCTACCGGATCAGCTCACGCGCCACCTTCCGGGACCGTTTTTCCCTCACCCTGGGATGGGAGATCGACCTGGCCGAACAGGACGACAGCGACCGAACCTCGGGATCCCTGCTCCCCTCGATCGGCCTCACCGCGCGCTTCCAAACCGGAGCAAACCCAACCCGAACAACTCCCGGAGACAGCCCCGCTCCTCTGTGGCAACAAAGCGAGATCGCAGCCCATGCTGCCTGGGCACCCCTCTACGACGACCTCTGGGCCGCCTCGACGGGAGTAAACGTAGCCTTTGGCGTGGTAGACCGGACTCCCCCGAAAATTGTTCTGGACTACCCCGAAACGCAGTATATCTCCCCCAACAACGATGGCCTGGCCGACGAACTGCTTCTGCCGGTGGAGATCACCGACGAACGCTACGTCATGTCCTGGGCCTTTGTGGTCCGCGACGATCAGGGAACGGTGATCCGCACCATCGAAAACGCAGAACAGCGCCCTGAAAACGTCGGGTTTCAATCCTTCCTGGACCGCATCCTGTATGTCCGGACCGGCGTGGCCGTCCCGGCCCGAATACGCTGGGACGGGCGAACCGACGCCGGCGGAGTCGCCCCCGATGGCGAATACACCTTCACCGTGGAAGCCACGGACGACAACGCCAACCGCGCCGTATCGCGGGAGAAACCGATTGTGGTGGACACCACCCCTCCCGAGGTAACCATCATTCCCCCGGAAGACACGGACGAGCTCATCTTTGCCCCCGGCGGAATCGGTGGGCAGGACACCGTTACGATCAACCAGACCAGCTCCCGGGAAGATCTCTGGACCGTTCAGATTCTTGACGCCTCCGACACGGTTATCCTGGAGAAAGAGTTTCATGAGACCGACCTGGAGCCCTTCGTCTGGGACGGCCGGGATTCCTCGGGATCAATTGTCCCCGACGGCGTCTACTGGTACCAGGCAACCGCCACGGACCGGGCCATGAATACCGGAAAGGGACAGCTGGAAAACATCATCGTCGATACCGTTCCAACCCCTATCGGACTCGCCGTAAACCTGAGCCATTTCTCCCCCAACGGGAACGGCCGTCAGGACGAGATCATTCTTACCCCGGATATACCCATCCGGGAGGGAATCCGCACCCATACGCTGGAGATCCTCGATGAAACAGGCCGCTCCCGGCGGACCATGGCAGGCGGGGAGCAGGTTCCTTCGCGCTGGATCTTCGATGGTCGCGATGACCGGGGCCGTGCCCTGGAAGAGGGCACCTATCAGGCCAGACTTACCCTGCTCTATCGAAACGGCAGCGAACCCCGGACAGCATCCCCCTCCTTCGTGCTGGACATTACCCCGCCCCGGCTCTCGGTGGTGGCCGAAGACGATATCTTCTCGCCCAACGGAAACGGCCGCAAGGACACGATCGCCTTCATTCAGGACACCGAAGAAGCCCTGTGGTGGGAAGGGCGCATCGAAAACGCCTACGGCGAAGTAACACGAACCTTCCGCTGGGAAGGACGCCCCGCAGAGCGACTCCTCTGGGACGGCCGCAGTGGTCAGGGAACGCCCCTCCCCGACGGCGAGTACCGCTACATCCTCACCGGTCAGGACCGGGCGGGAAACCGCGCCAACAGCCGGGCCATTACCTTTACCCTGGACACCAGAGAGACCCCGGTTTTTGTCTCCACCTCCCGGGACGCCTTTGCCCCCGGAACCCGGGGCCCTCATCCGACGATGGATCTCCTCCCTCACATTGAGGACCCTCGCGGAGCAGAACGGTTTTTCCTGGAAGTTCTTGACGGGGAAGAAACCCTCATGGCCCGCATCGACGGTGCGGGAGCACCCGACGAAAGCTACCGCTGGGACGGTCGCGGCACCACGGGCGAGTTCGTGCCCGACGGCACCTACCGGGTGCGCCTGGTGGTGGAATACCGCCATGGCAACCGTCCCGCAGCCCTGAGCGCTCCCTTTGAGGTGGACACGGTTCCTCCCCAAGCCACAGTCACCCTGGGCGACGACGAGCGAGCCTTCTCACCCGGCGGAGATGACGCCAAGGATACCATGCCGATCCTCCAGAGCTCTTCCCGGGAATCCCTCTGGACCCGCTGGATCGAAGACACCCAGGGAAGAAAGCTTCGAACCTGGGAAACCTCGGGCGAACTTCAGGATTTCTCCTGGGACGGCACCGATCAGGACGGCCAGGTGGTACCCGACGGCACCTACCGCTACGGCGTAAGCGCCACCGACGCTGCCGGAAACTCCCTGACCCTGCGCACTCCTCCCTTCCGTACCGATACCAGGGATGTGGAGATACAGCTTCGTCTCAGCCACCCCGCCTTCAGCCCCAACGGGCGCGGCGGGCGCGAGACGGTAACACTCCTGCCCCGATCCAATATCGAAGATGGCATCACCCGATGGACCCTGCGAATTCTTCCTGGCCAGGGTCAGCCCGGCCAGGAGGATCAATCGGTCCGCACCGTGGACGGCACGGGCGCTCTGGAACCCTTTGTCTGGGATGGCCGCAACGACCAGGGGAATCCTGTGCCCGATGGTGAATACCGGGGAGAACTGGCCGTACGCTTTGCCACCGGCGCTCATCCCCGAGTCAGATCGATCAGGACAGTCCTGGTCGACCGGATACCGCCCGAGGCAACAGCGCAGTTCTCGTCGGAGATCATTTCTCCCGATGGCGACGGTCGCCTGGACGAACTCATAATCTCCCAGGAAACCTCCCGGGAAGACCGATGGACAGGCACCCTTCGGGACGAAGAGGGCCGAATCATCCGGCAATGGGAATGGACAGGCCACGCCCCGGAGGAACTGGTTTTCTCCGGCCTGGACCAGGAACGCCGGCGGGTTCCCGACGGGCTCTACACCTACGAACTCGCTGCCACGGATCTTGCCGGAAATACCGGCGGAACAGGCCAGATTCCCTTCGAGGTATATACCGCCGAAACACCCCTTGATCTCTACGCCGGGCGGCGCGCCTTCAGCCCCAACGGAAACGGCGTCCACGACACCATCACCTTCTCTTATCGCAAGGGTGATGCCCGGGGACTGGAGCAATACACCTTTACCATAACCGATACCGCCACAGCCAGGCCGGTAGTCCAGCGCAGCGGGACCTCTCTGCCCGAGGATTTTCTCTGGGACGGCACAACCCCCGAAGGCCCCGCCGATGAGGGAACCTATCAGGCGACCCTCACCCTCCTGTACCGCCATGGAAACCGGCCCGAGGCCCGAAGCGAGACCGTGACCCTGGATATCACACCACCCGAACTCTCCCTCTCCGCAGACCACACAGTCTTTGCTCCCGGCCAGGGAAGCCAGCGGGATCGCATCACCGTTACTCAGACAAGCGACCCTGCCGAGGGTTGGGAGGGCCGAATCCTCGATGATCAGGGCGAACAGATCCGTCGTTTCACCTGGAGCAGCCAGGCCGATTCCTTCACCTGGGACGGCACCGACGCCGCGGGCAACCAGGTTCCCGACGGAATCTACCGCTATGAGATCTCCGGCACCGACGCGGCAGGAAACACCACCCGGGGAGAGATCCCCCTGATCGAGGTTGATACCGTACCGGCACGCCTCTTTGTCACCCTGGACCGGCGCATTTTTGCCCCCCGGGGTCCCCGGGAAGAGTCCCGGGAGCTCTCCATCGGCACCATAACAAGCCGTGTCGAGGGAGCCGCGTACCGGCTGGTGGAAATCCTTGACGAGCAAGACCGGGTGGTACGAACTCTCCGCTCCGACCAGGTTCTCCCCCGGGAGACCCTCCGCTGGGACGGAACCCGCGAGGACGGAACGATCCAGGACGGCACCTACCGGGTTCGCTACCGCCTGGCCCTGCGAAACGGCACCTTTCCCCAGGTAATCTCACCCACGGTGGTGGTGGACACCACGCCACCGGACATATCCGCCGAGCTTGAGGGGCTTCCCTTCTCGCCCGACAACGATGGTATAAACGATGAGCTCACGATCCTTCTCTCGGCCCGCGACGCCAGCGGGATCGAATCCTGGCGGTTTGAGATTCTGGACCGTAACCAGCGCCCCTTCCAGGAGTTCCGTGGCACCGGCTCTCCCCGGGAACGCCTGATCTGGGACGGCCGCAGCGCCTCGGGTGAGCTGGTACGAAGCGCCGAGGACTACCCCTACCGCTTTTCCGTAACCGACCGGGCCGGAAATGAGAGCACCGTCACGGGGATCATTCCCGTAGACATTCTGGTGGTCCGTGACGGCGACCGCTTGCTTATCCAGATCGCAAATATTACCTTCGAGCCCAACAGTCCGAGGTTGCAGATCAACCCCGCCACCGACACGGGGGCAAAAAACATCGAGGTCCTGGATCGGCTGGTGGAGATCTTCGACCGCTACCAGACCTACCGTATCCAGGTAGAGGGCCACGCCGTAAATATCACCGGCACGGAACGGGAAGAGCGAGAGACTCTGACACCCCTTTCGCGATCGCGGGCCGCCTCGGTGCGGGACGCCCTGGTGAGCAGGGGCATGGATACCGATCGCATCACTATCGTGGGCAGGGGCGGAACCGAGCCGGTAGTCCCCCACAGTGATCTGGAAAACCGCTGGCAAAATCGTCGGGTCGACTTTGTGCTCATTCGCTAGAACACAGGGTCGTGAGAGCACCGGAGCAAGGAGAACGTTGTGAAACATCCTGTGGCAATGCCTTTCATCCACAGCCGGGGCAGCAGTGCCCCGGGAGCAATCGACCCGGGAGAGAGCCCCCCCCCAGGAGGTTCCCGGGACCGGCAGACCCTGCCCCGCCACTCCCGGAGGATCAGCTTTTCCAGGACCGTCCTGGTCTGGGCGATTCTCGCGGGCCTGCCCCTTGCGCCGGCCTTCGGCGAGGCCAGCCCCCCCCTGCTCGAAGAAATCATCCTGGAGGGGCTCAGAAAGACCCGGGAGGCAGTGGTCCTTCAGGAGATCCCCCTGGAGCGGGGAGACCCCCTAACGGCCAGGACCCTCACCGATCTTGAGGAGATCCTCCTTGATACGGGGATCTTTTCCGAGGTCACCCTCACCACCCGCCCGGCCCCGGGGGAACCCTCGCCCGCAACCGCAGCACCCTCCGGGACCGATCCGGCACGGGTCGATCTGGTGATCACCCTGCGCGAAAAGGTTACCCTGGTGCCGATTCCTTTCTTTGCCACCGACGGATCCGCCGCAACGGGAGGGCTCATCCTGCTGGAAAGCAACCTTCTGGGGCTCAACAAGCAGCTGATCACTGTGGCCATAGCCGGAACGGAAGGGTTCAACGGGATACTTATTTACACAGACCCCTCTATCGCCGGGAGCAACTGGTTCGGCTCGCTCACTACCGGCATGATGGAAACCGAGGAGGATCATCGCCTCCCCGACGACACCCGCCTCAGGGATTACACCCTGCGGGAGCAGCATCTGTCGGGGCGTCTGGGTTACCGCTTTACCCGGGATATCCGCGCCGGAGCGGGTCTGCGCCTGACAGACCGGGATATCTCATCCTTCCGGGGCCGGAAAAATACACAGCCTCCCGAGGAGGGTCTCTTTGTAGTCCCCTCGGTCTTTCTGGACTATAACGCAACCCGTCCCAGGGGAGTCCTGCGCCTGGGCCCCAAGGCCAGCCTGGAAGCATCGCTGGTAACAGGGGAGAATCACTCGGGCGATATCGATGACCTGGGGTGGGAGACCTCGGCCAAGGCCGAACTGGCCCTCCCGCTCCTGCCATCCCGGGGCGGCCGCCTGAGGCTTCTTCTCTCGGGGGGGATCGGAGATATGCCCCTGGGAGAACAGGCCGAGGTCTCTGCCCGCGACGGCTACCGAACCCTGCCCTACCAGAAAACCGTGGCTGACGAATGGGCCGGGACGGCTATTTTTGCCGAGGTTCCCCTGCTGAACCGCTCCTGGGGAGCCTTCGTGCTCTCTCACTACTGGGAAGCGGGTACCTTCGACGCCTCGGGCCACAGCCGCCAGTACTTTGCCGGTCCCGGAGGCGGGTTTCGGGTCTACCTCCGGGAGGTGGCGATTCCTGCCATGGGATTTGACGTGGCGGCCAATCTGGTTGATCCCGACGTGGTCTTCAGTTTTACCATCGGAGCCCAGATGTAATCGCCCTTCGCGGGTCGTCTTCGGCGGATCGTCTTTATCGCGACTTCTCGGCCGGGGTTCTCTCTGCCGGGGTGCCGGGGGCATCTGTGCCGGGGGCCGGGGGCGCTCTGCCCGGGGGCGCTCTGCCCGGGGGCCGGGGGCCGCTTTGCCCGGGCGCCAGGGCCATCTTCGTTGACAAGACGCCCGGGAGCGCCTAATCTTTCAGTGAAGGTCAATACCAGCGCGTCTGCCGAGAGAGCGCACTCCTGGTGCCGCCGAAGGGGCAAGGGTCGGTCCAGCCGGAACCGACACCGAAACTCTCAGGCAGAAAGGATCGGCAGAGGCGCATCAACCGCTCTGGAGAGCCGCCCCTGCGGGGGCGCACCGAAGGGGACCTGCCGCAGCATGACACCAGCGTCAGCCGGGGCAGGATAATCTCTCAGGTTACGGGACAGGGTTTTCGGCGCAGTGGAGGATCTATGCGCACAGAAAAAACCAGTCTCTATGAAGAACACCAGAAAGCCGGAGCCCGTTTTGCCCCCTTCGCCGGATGGGAAATGCCCCTCCATTACACCGCCGGGGCGATCGAAGAACACCAGACCACCCGCTCCTCGGCGGGCCTCTTCGATATCTCCCACATGACCCGCTTTGTCGTGACCGGAGCCGATGCAGGGGAAAAGCTTGACCGCCTTCTCACGGCCCGCGTCTCGGCCCTGTCATCGGGATCCAGCACCTACGGGCTGCTCTGCGATGAGGAAGGCGGGATCATCGACGATCTTTTTGTCTACCGCCGTGACGAAAAAACCGAGCCTTCCTTCCTTCTGGTGGGCAACGCCTCGCGGCGCGCCGAGGATACGGCCTGGCTGAACCGGCACCTGGACTCCTGGGAGGATCATTCGGACCAGACAGGAATGATCGCCCTTCAAGGACCCCGGGCCGAGGCGATCCTTGCCCGGTTTCTTCCCCGGACTGACATCTCCGGTATCGCCCGTTTTGGATGCCACCGGGAGGGAGACCTCATTATTGCCCGCACGGGATACACCGGCGAGGACGGCTTCGAGATCATCCTGCCCCGGGACCAGGCCCCTTCCCTCTGGAAGGATCTTCTGAAAACCGCCGGAGCTGCGGGTATTCGGCTCCTCCCGGCGGGTCTGGCAGCCCGGGACAGCCTGAGGCTGGAAGCAGGATTTCCGCTCTACGGACAGGAGCTCACCCGGGAAATCACTCCCGTGGAGGCCCGGCTCCTCTGGGCCTGCGATCTGGACCATCCCTTCCTGGGCCGGGAAGCGATCCTTCGCCGCCGGGAAGAGGGCCCTGCCCGCACCCTGCGGAGGCTCATCCTGGAAGACGCCGGGGTGCCCCGCCCGGGGTGCCCCATCCTGGACCGGGACGGAACACCCCGGGGGGTTGTCACCTCCGGCGGGAAGGCCCCCTCGCTGGGGGTATTCATCGCCAACGCCCTGGTGGACCGGGAGGTATCGGCGCAGGAGCCGCTCGTTCTGGAAGTGCGAAACCGTTCCCTGGGGGCACGTCAGCACCGGGGCCCCTTCTACCGCCCCTCCTACCAGCCTCAACCGGCTGCGGCGGACCTGCTGGAACGGAGCGGGGAGTTTTCCTGCCGCCATGTTGGCCCCTCCCGAAAAGATCAGCAGACCATGCTGAACCAACTCGGCGTTGCCTCAATGGAAGAGCTCCTGAACGAGACGATCCCCGCCGAAATCCGCCTCAAAAGGCCCCTGAATCTTCCCCGAGCCCTCACGGAAGACCAGGTACTGGCACGACTGCAAGAGATCGCCTCCCGAAACCATCCCTTGAGAAGCCTCGTCGGCCAGGGATACGCCGACACCATCACCCCTCCGGTGATCCAGCGAAACGTCCTGGAAGACCCGGGCTGGTACACCCAATACACCCCCTATCAGGCCGAGATATCCCAGGGCCGCCTGGAAGCACTTATGAGCTACCAGACCATGATCGTGAGCCTCACCGCGATGGACATCTCCAACGCATCGCTTCTGGACGAGGCCACGGCGGCAGCCGAGGCGATGACCATGGCCCTGCGCCACCACCGGGGAAAGGAAGCAAGAAAAACACTGCTTGTAGATCCCGCCCTTCATCCCCAGACGATCGCCCACCTGCGATTGCGGGCAGCTCCCCTGGGGGTTGAGCTTCAGGAAACTCCCCCGGAAGAGTGGGAACCCCGGGAAACCACCTTCGCAGGAATCATCCAATACCCCGACACCCTGGGGATCGCCCGGGACAGAACCTCTCTGGCAGAACGTCTTCATCAGGCAGGCGCACTTCTGATCGTGGCGACGGACCTTCTGGCCCTTACCCTCCTCGCGCCCCCCGGCGCCTGGGGAGCGGACATCGTCCTGGGGAATACCCAACGCTTCGGCGTACCCCTGGGCTTTGGAGGACCTCACGCAGCCTTTCTGGCGACCCGGGAACAGCTTAAACGACTCATGCCGGGGCGCCTGGTTGGAGAAAGCCTCGACCAGGGGGGCAACCCTGCCCTTCGTCTGGCCCTCCAGACCCGGGAGCAGCACATCCGCCGCGACAAGGCCACCAGCAACATCTGCACCGCCCAGGTTCTGCCGGCGATCCTGGCAGCCTTCTACGCGATCTACCACGGCCCGGAAGGCCTGGGCACAATCGCCCGACGCGTCTGTCTGCTGGCCAACGCCCTGCGGGAGGCCCTGCACCGCAAGGGAACCCCCGTACTACCCGGCACCATCTTTGACACCGTGACACTTCTGGTGGAGGGCCCTGCCCGAAGCGCCCTTCTCGCCTCGGCAGAAGCTGCGGGGTTTAACCTGCGGGAACTTCCCCGGGGAATCGGCATAACCCTGGACGAGCGCAGCACCCCCGAGGAAATCCTGCGTCTTCTCCGGGCCCTGGGAGTAACCCTCAGCGAAGACTCCCTGGAGACAATCCTGGGAGAAACCTCCTGGCGTCCCCACCCCTGGCTTGAGCGGCGCACCCCCTACCTGGAACAAGCCGTTTTCCGGCAACACCGCAGCGAGACGGCGCTTCTGCGCTACCTCACCCGACTTCGCAGTCGCGATCTCTCCCTGGCTCAATCCATGATTCCTTTGGGAAGCTGCACCATGAAACTCAACCCCACGGCAGCAATGATGCCCATCACCTGGAGGGAGTTCTCCTCGCTCCACCCCTACGCCCCTCCGGGACAAGCCGAAGGGTACCGGCTGCTCATGAAGGAACTCTCGGCCTGGCTCTGCGAGATCACCGGCTTTGACGGCTGCACTCTGCAACCCAACAGCGGTGCTCACGGAGAATTCACGGGGCTCATGATCATCCGCTCCTGGCATCTCAGCCGTGGTGATGCGAACCGCAGGGTCTGTCTGGTCCCCGATTCCGCCCATGGAACCAACCCCGCCAGCGCCGCCATGGCAGGAATGGAGGTGGTGGTAGTAAAAAGCACTCCCCAGGGGCGAATCGATCTCACGGACCTGGAAGAGAAAGCCCTTCTCCACAGGGATAATCTGGCAGCTCTGATGGTCACCTACCCTTCAACCTGCGGAATCTTCGAAGAGGACATCGTGACCGCCCTGGAGATCGTCCACCGTCAGGGAGGGCAAGTATATCTGGACGGGGCCAACATGAACGCCCAGGTGGGCCTCACCAGCCCCGGAGCGATCGGGGCCGACGTGTGCCACCTGAACCTCCACAAGACCTTCGCGATCCCCCACGGCGGAGGAGGGCCCGGAGTGGGGCCTGTTCTCACAGCGGCGCACCTTACACCCTTTCTCCCCGGCACCCTGGACTCTCCAGGCCCCACGGGAGTTGTGGTGGCAGCTCCCGCAGGAAGCGCCTCAATTTTGCCCATCCCCTACGCCTACATCGCCATGCTTGGCGGAGAAGGCCTCCGGGCCGCCACAGAACAGGCAATTCTGAGCGCCAACTACATCGCCTCCCGCCTGGCCCCATACCTTGACCTGGCCTATACCGGCCCCGGCGGGCGCGTGGCCCACGAATGCATTCTTGATTTCAGGAGGCTGGAGCGGGAAACGGGCGTCACCGTAGCAGACGTGGCAAAACGGCTGGCCGACTACGGCTTCCACGCACCAACCATGTCCTGGCCTGTTCAGGGCACACTCATGGTGGAACCCACCGAGAGCGAATCCCTGGAGGAACTGGACCGCTTCTGCGACGCCATGATCAGCATCACCCGGGAAATTGAGGCCATCGCCCGGGGGGAGATCAGCCTTGACGAGAGCCCCCTGCGGAATGCCCCCCACACAGCAGCAGATATTGCAGTCCCCTGGGACAGGCCCTATACCCGAGAAGAGGCGGTCTACCCCGCTCCCTGGTGCCGGGAGAACAAGTTCTGGCCCCCCGTGGGGCGGGTAGATAATGTCCAGGGGGATCGGCACCTGATCTGCAGTTGCCAGTAGTCACCTCCGATTGTCAGCCCGGCAGCCCGGTGCACCCAGGTGCATCGGGTTGTCCGCTATCAGCCGTCAGGTATCAACCGTCAGATGTCAGGTATCAGCCGTCAGGTATCAGACAGAACAGGAAAAACCAGTAGCGGAAGGAAGTCAGACTCGAGCAGCTCCCGGGGATTCTCCGCCCGGACAACCTGCTTCGGCCGCCAGAATCGCCATGAGACGCTCGAACCGGGGCAGCAACTCGGGAACCACCTGGCAGAGATCATTGTGCGCCTCCAGCACAAAACAGCTATCCACATCGGTGGCGGAACGACGGGGCATTCGATCAAAAAGCTCGTGCTCCAGGCTACGCAACTCCTCGTCCTGCAGAACCTGAAAATAGTTCAGGAGCTTTGTCTTGCGGATGATCTCCTCCACAGGTGGCGAAAGATTACAAAGACTGAAGGACCCGCCCTCCCGTTTCATCTCTTTATGCAGACGGATCAGGGTTCCGATAGTTGTGCTGTCGATGTAGCTGGTACCGTCCATATCCGCGACAAGCACACTGCCAGGATGCTCGGCAAGCCAGGGCTCGATATGCTGATAGAGCGAGAAAGCCTCGTTGGCCGTAACCCTGCCGGTAAGAAAAAGCACCAGCCGGTTTTCGTCGTGCCAGTAGTACAACCCCGTTTCGTCGTGCATGGTGAAATCCTTCCCTTGTACAAGCATAGCGATTCCAGGACAATCGGGCAACCGCAGGAGCCTTTCCGGCGGAAAATTTTCCGTCCCGGAAAGCTCGGAAGCCGAGCCCGGAAATCGTACTTCACGGCGCCTTCTGAGGGGTTGCCAGAACGGAATAAACCGTATATCTTCAGGAAAAGAACGTTGGTGACTGCCTCACAAGGGCTCAGCATCGTTTCGTCGCGGGCGATTAACTCAGTGGGAGAGTGCTACCTTCACACGGTAGAAGTCACTGGTTCAAATCCAGTATCGCCCAACCATTACGTTTTCCAGCCATTTCTTCGGATCTTCACCGTTTCATCATGAAAGCAGCCAGGCATTTGGCGCATATCTTTCTCACGCACTTCACACAAAGAACCCTGTAGAAAGCTCACCTGTTTCCGGTCATCTTCCGGTCATCCTGGCGCAGGACTTCCGCTCTGCCATAGTGGCAAGGGCAGACCCTTTTCCGGGCTGCCTCAATTGCAGACCCTCTCGGGAAGCAACCAACACCCGATAAATTTGAATAAAAAGACATTTCCGTGGATACTACGACCATGAGCTACCGAGCTATCACCCGACGAACCAGCTATATCGATTCCCGTCTCCGGCACAGACAGGACTATCCCTCTGCCGCCGATATCGCCCGGAGCCTGAAAGAAGAATACGGCGAAGAAGTCACCACGCGGACAATCCAGCGGGACATCGAAAAAATGCGCGACCGCGGAGCCCCCATCGAGTACGACCCCTCCCGTCACGGCTACTGCTATACCAACAAGACCTGGCAACTTCCGGCGATCAGCCTCACCGAGGGAGACCTCCTGGCGCTCATGGTAGGGGATCGCGCCCTGGAAGGATACCGTAACAGCCCCTACTACGACGAACTCCGGTCCGTCTTCGAGCGCCTCACCACCCTCCTGCCGGCGAAGGTCAGCGTCAGTTCCCGTGATCTCATCGCCCACGTTTCTGTCATCTCCGATCCCGTCACCCGGATAGACCCAACCGTATGGGAGCCCGTGCGAGAAGGCCTCCACCAAAACCGCACCATCGCGATCCACTACCAGGCCCCGGGCCGCGACGAGAGCGTGGTTCGTATCGTGGATCCACTGCACCTGGTGGGACACCGGGGCGAATGGTATCTTCTGGGTTGGTCCCACCACCATCAAACCGTGCGGATCTACGCTCTCTTCCGGATCAAGAAAGCGCGATTGCGGAACGATATCTTTACCCGCCCCCAGGGATTTCGCATCGAGGAGTACATCGACCCTTCCTTCGGAGTCTTTATCAACGAGGAGACCGTGGACATCGCCATCCGGTTTGACGGAGAAGTGGCACAAATGATCCCGGAACGCCAGTGGCACTGGGATCAGAAAGTGGAGCATCTTCACGACCACGCCATCATCGTGAGATTCCGCACAAACCAGCAGTCCCAAGTGCTTTTCTGGGTATCCCAGTGGGGACCCGCCGCAGAAATCCTGGAACCACCAGAACTGCGGAAACGCGCCCGACAATGGTTTGCCGGGACGGCAGAACGCTATACCCCTCGTAGTAGCTGACGCCCGGGAACGCCTGATTCGGCATAATATCCCTTTCTTCTGTGCCGATCAGGCCCTATATTAGAAGGATAATGGCAAAAGGCACGAACCAACACAGAGACATCCGGCTGTGGCCCGGCAGACCCTATCCCCTGGGAGCAACCTGGGACGGAAGCGGCACCAACTTTGCCTTATTCTCCGCCCACGCCGAAGGGGTGGAACTATGCCTCTTTGACCCTTCAGGCAACCAGGAAACAGGACGGATCACACTCCCGGAGTTCACCCACGAAATATGGCACGGCTACCTGCCTGATGTCCGACCCGGTCAGCGCTACGGCTACCGGGTATACGGCCCCTACGATCCACCGGCTGGCCACCGCTTTAATCACCACAAGCTCCTCATCGACCCCTATGCCCGCGAACTCTCGGGCTCGCTCATATGGGATGACGCCCTCTTCGGATACGTCGTGGGATCGGAAGAGGAAGATCTCTCCTTCGATGAACGGGATAGCGCACCCTTTGTGCCAAAGAGTGTTGTCGTTGACACGGCCTTCACCTGGGGCCGCAACCCGAAACCGGCAGTCCCCCGGGACCGCTCGGTGATATACGAAATGCATCCCCGTGGCTATACCATGGGCCATCCCGACATTCCCGAAGCGACACGGGGCACCTTCTCAGCCCTGGCTCATCCAACCATTCCCGACTACCTGGAAGACCTGGGCATAAACGCCGTGGAGTTATTGCCAGTGCACGCCTTTCTTCGAGATCGCCACCTGGAAGAACAGGGACTAACCAACTTCTGGGGGTACAACTCCATAGCCTTTTTCGCTCCGGAACCGGCATACCTCCATGACGGCGATATCCGGGATTTCAAAAACTTTGTTCAGGTCATGCACGATCGGGGAATCGAAGTCATTCTGGACGTTGTGTATAACCATACCGCAGAAGGAAACCACCTGGGCCCGACGCTATCGCTTCGCGGAATCGACAATCTCTCCTACTACTATCTCATGAACGACGACCACCGCTATTACAATGACTTCACGGGAACAGGCAACGCCCTGGAGTTGCGACATCCCCAGGTATTGCGGATGGTCACGGACTCCCTGAGATACTGGACAGAGGACATGCATGTCGACGGGTTCCGGTTTGACCTGGCCACAACCCTTGCACGGGTCTCGGGGGAATACCGCGAAAACAGCGCCTTCCTCGACATCGTTGCGCAAGATCCTGCACTGTCCGGGGTAAAACTCATCGCCGAACCCTGGGATACCGGACCGGACGGATACCAGGTCGGCAATTTCCCTCCAGGATGGAGTGAATGGAACGACCGGTATCGCGACACGGTACGGCGCTTCTGGAAGGGCGACCCGGGACTCCTGGGAACACTGGCCTCCTGCATCTCCGGTTCCAGCGACATGTATAACCGCCGGGGACGCCGTCCCTGGGCCAGCATCAATTTTATCACCGCCCACGACGGGTTTACCCTCCGGGATCTTGTGAGCTACAACCACAAGCACAACGAAGCAAACGGGGAAGAGAACCGCGACGGCTCGGATTCCAACAACAGCTGGAACTGCGGCGTTGAGGGCCCCACTGACGACCCGGAGATCCTGGACCTGCGCAATCGCCAGATGCGGAACATGCTGACGACTCTCCTTCTCAGCAGCGGCGTCCCCATGATCACCGCAGGAGACGAACTCGGACGCACCCAGGAAGGGAACAACAACCCCTACTGCCAGGACAATACCCTGAGCTGGATACCCTGGGACGATCAGGACGCAAAAAACACCGATCTTCTGGCCTTCACCCGACAACTCATAGCCCTGCGACGGGACCATATCGTCTTTCGACGGTCGCGATTTTTTCATGGAGGTCTTATTCCCGGGACAGAGGTCAAGGACATCACCTGGCTGAGCCCTTCAGGCCGGGAAATGACAGACCAAGACTGGAAGAACGACAATCTCCATACCCTTATCGCGCTCATCAGCGGCGAAGCGGGCAACCGTTTCCTTACCGAGGAGGGAGAGCCGGAACCGGACGACACCTTCCTGATGGTCTTGCACAGCGGCCATGAACCCATACGGTTCAAAGCTCCCACACTCCCCCCCTCAGGACGCTGGCGTGAGACACTATGCACCGGAACCTGCACCGCACGGAGAGGCACGTATACCCTCTCTGAGCGCTCGGCAGTACTCTTGCAATGGGAGAAACCATGACGTACCACTTCGGTCCTCGATGGACAGATCAGGGTGTGGAGTTCCGCCTCTGGGCACCCGCAGCTTCCCGGGTAGAGCTTATCCTTGAAGACCCTGGCCCGAATCCGGCAGGCAGCGCCCCACGGAGCTGCTACCCCATGAGTTGCCAGGAGAGAGGATGGTGGCGCAGCACGGCCCTGGAACGTCCGGAAGGGACACCCTACCTGTTTCGCATCAACGGCGAGCATCTGGTCCCGGACCCCGCATCCCGCCAGCAGCTTCAGGACGTCCACGGCCCCAGCCTGCTGGTTGCCCCGAACTCCCGGGCTCCATCGTTTTCACGGCGAACCTGGGAAGAGCTGGTCTTCTACGAAGTCCACGTGGGCACCGCAACCCCCGAGGGCACCTTCGCCGCGCTGGAAGAGCGTCTTCCTGAACTGGCGGCTCTTGGTATTACCGCCCTGGAACTAATGCCCCTGGCAGACTTTCCGGGAAAACGGAACTGGGGATACGACGGCGTCCTGCCCTTTGCACCAGACACAACCTACGGCACACCGGCAGAACTGAAACACCTCGCAGAGGCTGCACACCGGGCCGGACTCTCCCTGTGGCTGGATGTTGTCTACAACCACTTCGGTCCGGAGGGGAACTATCTGCACCTCTACGCGCCCCAATTTTTCACAACCGACCAACAGACACCCTGGGGCGCCGCGATTGATTTCACCGTGCCCGAAGTACGCCGGTTCTTCCTGGAGAACGGCATCTACTGGACTCGAGACATGGGGTTTGACGGCCTCCGTCTTGACGCAGTCCACGCTATCCACGATCCATCGGAAGAGCACTTTCTCAGCAGCTTCTCCCGGGACCTCCATGCCTCACAAGAGCAGAAACGAACCATCTTCCTGGTACTCGAAAATGATCAAAATGAAGCGCTATACCTCCAGGAAACAGATTCACCCCCGGGATATGCCCCGGAATATGATGGACAATGGAACGATGACATACACCATGTCTTTCATGTTTTGCTCACCCGGGAGGATCACGGCTACTATAGCGAATACCAGAACGATCCGGAAAAACTGCTTCTCCAAGCCCTGGCAGGCGGATTCATACGACACGGTCCCACGACGTTGCCCCCTGCACGATTCATCGCCTTTCTGCAAAATCATGACCAGATCGGCAATCGAGCCTTTGGAGAACGCCTGGTCACCCTTGCCCCAAAGGAAGCACTTGAGGCAGCAACGGCCGTTCTCCTCCTGGCTCCTCAAATCCCCCTGCTCTTCATGGGCGAACCCTGGGGATGCTCCACACCCTTCCAGTTTTTCTGTGACTTCAGCGCAGACCTGGCAGAAGCGGTAAAAACAGGCCGTCGCAGCGAGTTCGGACTGGAGGACCTGCCCGACCCCGGAGCACCCGGCACCTGGCAGGCAAGCCGTTTGCAACACCCCCCGGGACCAGAAAACGGGCAGTGGCTTCACCTGCACCGGAAGCTCCTGACCCTCCGTCGGGAGCACCTTGTTCCCCTATTGCCTCACCTCAAGGCAGGAAGGGCTACCGGCGGAGGAGAAACCGCTGCAACAGTCCTCTGGGATCCCTCCTGGGGTATGCACCTCAATCTACACAACAGAGCCCGCCCGCTTCCCGAGAATCTCTTTATCGAACAAGACAATCCCCTGCCGGGGGAGATCTTTCGCCTTCCAGATCAGGGCTGGCCCGATAACGGACACATGCCCCCCTGGAGTTGTATTGTCTTCTGGAGGACCCCATGAGCCTGCCCCTCCCCTATCCCCGGGCAACCTATCGATTGCAGCTTTCCCGGGATGTCTCCTTTGCCGTTGCGGCAGAACTTGTCCCGTACCTGGCCCGTTTGGGGATCAGTCATCTTTACACATCCCCCTTTCTAACGGCCCGATCCGGATCAACCCATGGCTACGATATTGTGGATCACAACAGCCTCAACGAAGAGTACGGCGGTGAGGAAGGGTTTGCCCTCCTCACCGAGGCCCTTCATCATCACAACATGGGTCTCATTGTCGATTTTGTCCCCAACCATATGGGAGTGGGCTTTTCTGACAACGCCTGGTGGCTCGACGTTCTTGAATGGGGGGAGAGCTCTCCCTATGCACAATTCTTCGACATTGACTGGAAACCATCGGAACAGTCCCTGCGCGGCAAAGTTCTCATACCCATTCTGGGAGCCCAATACGGCACAGTCCTGGACAAGGGCGAACTTGAACTCTGCCTCGATACCCAGGCGGGGACCTTCAGCGTACACTACTATCAACACCGCTTCCCCTTGTCACCCCGGGATTACAGCATTGTCCTGCAAGCCCTGGCAGACTCCGGGAGGAGGAGCCTGCAAGAACTGGCAAAGGGCTTCGCCAGCCTCGCCGACGGAGGCAAATCTCCCCAGCGCATGGCCCTGAAAATCCGCCGCAGCCGGGAGCTTTCGGCTACTCTGGCGCGCCTTCTCCAGGAGAACAGCGATCTTGCAGCAGAACTCACCGAGATCTGCCGGGACTGGCAAGGCACCCGCCTCCACCGGCTCCTTGAGCGCCAGGCCTACCGCCTGGCCTACTGGCGCATGGCGGCGAATGAAATTAACTACCGCCGGTTTTTTGACATCAACGATCTGGCTGCCATACGCATGGAGCGGCCCGAGGTCTTCGAAATCACCCACCAGCTCATGCTCCGCTTCATCCAGGAGGGTTCCATCCAGGGCCTGCGCCTGGATCATGTCGATGGCCTTCTGGACCCTCGTGAATACCTGAGCCGCCTCCAGAAAGCAGCCGCCTACCGGTTGATGGCCGCCTCATCACGCCAGAGGGAACCAGCAGACCGGGACAGCTCGATCTCTCCTTCCGGCCCTCACCTGGAAGGCGCCTTGCGCCACCCGGTATACGTGGTGGTGGAAAAGATTCTCGCCCACCACGAAAAACTGCGGAAATCCTGGGAAGTCAGTGGCAGCACAGGATACGAACACATGACCGCTGTCGCCGGAGTGCTCACCGATCCTGCCGGGGAAACCCCTCTGACAGAAATATACCAGCACTTCACCGGAGAACCCCGCGATTTCCCCTCTCTCGTACTGCAGGCAAAATACCGGACGATGCAGGAAACCCTGGCAAGCGAACTCAACGTTCTGGCCAACCGGCTCAGCCGGCTGGCAAAGAGCAGTCGTCACACCCGGGATCTGTCCAGACTCGCCTTGCGAACAGCCTTGATGGACATCGTCGCCCGTTTTCCTGTGTACCGGAGCTATGTGGACGCCTCGGGCATCTCGGAACAGGATCGCCGCGATATCGAATGGGCCGTTGCTATCGCGCGAAAAGAGAGCACCCAGGCCGATACCAGCGCATACAGTTTTATCCAGGACGTCCTGACCCTGGACATCCTCAAGACCTACCCGAAATCTTTCCGCCGGCGCGAGATCCTGGAACTGGCCATGAAGGTGCAGCAATTCACCGCTCCCGTGATGGCCAAATCCTTTGAAGACACAGCATTCTACCGGGACAGCCGTTTCGTTGCCCGAAACGAGGTGGGGGCTGAGCCCGACCGGTTCTATCTGTCCGTGCAGGCCTTTCACTATGGAAACACAGACCGCCTTCAGTCCCATCCCTTTGGAATGGTAGCCACAGCGACTCATGACCATAAACGGGGGGAGGATACCCGGGCCCGCCTGAACGTGCTCAGCGAGGTACCCGGAGCCTGGCAATCCTGGGTAACACGGATCACCGAAGCGGCGGGAACCACTCCGGAGAGCTCCCAGGAACAAACCCCTGCACCATCCCGTCACGATCAGTATCTCCTTTTACAAACCCTCGCGGGAACCTGGCCCCTGGATATGACAAGCCCCGATTACCGGGGACACGAGGAATATCGAAACCGGATTACAGCCTACATGCGTAAAGCAGCCCGGGAAGCAAAACTGCATACCAGCTGGACCTCGCCCAATGAAAACTACGAGGAAGCCCTTGATCGGCTCATCGAGAGTCTCATCGCGCCTCACCGCAGCCCGACGATCATGAGATTTCTGGAAGAGTTCATCACCTCGATCATGGTCCCCGGCGCAATCAACAGCCTGACACAGAAAACGCTCACCCTCACCGTTCCCGGTGTGCCCGACATCTACCAGGGAACCACGGGATGGGATTTCTCCCTGGTGGACCCCGACAATCGGCGCCCCGTGGATTTTTCGTCCCACCAGCAGATACTCGACGATCTGTCCTTCACGCCCCGGGGATGTGCTGCAGCACTTCATCAATGGCGTTCCGGCGCACCCAAGCAGCTGGTCGTGGCGGCATTGCTCAACTTGCGGCGTCAGAACCCGGACCTCTTTGCCTTGGGGGAATATCTGCCCCTGGAAACCTCCGGCACCTGGGCAGAACACATCCTGGCTTTTGCCCGACGATGGCGCGACAGCGCTCTCCTTGTGGTATGTCCCCGCCTCACGGTGCCCCTGACGGAAGGAGCGGAACTGCCACTCGTTCCTCCAGAGCGGTGGCACGACACCGCTGTGGACTGCGCTCCCCTTCTTCAGGAGAAACGCTGGATCACACAAGACCTCTGCACATCCCGGGAACGTTCTCTGGACAAGCAATCGGCCCTATGCTCTGTTGCTGCCCTGCTGGAAAACTTCCCCGTTGCAGCGATCTCCCTTCGGGAGGACCTCTCAGACGTCACAACGCGATAGCCCCTCCCGGACGGGATTTCTCTCACTGGACCGGCCTCTACTGCTTGGTGTAAACCACATCTCCCAGGGGATTCTCGATCCTCAGGGTATTGTCCTGGATTTGCAGTGTCACACCGTCTTCCATGAGATCATTCACCACTGTCACGGTTCCGTTCGTAATCTCGTAGGTGCCCTCTCCTCCCAGGGGGGCCATCTTCACGGTACCGTCCGAGCGGAACTCAAAGGTGATTCTCCCCACCATGCCTTCGTTCCAGTGCTCGGTGCAGACGTAGGTCCCGGCCAGGGAGTCACCACCGCCACCGCACCCGGCGAAGGCCCCCAGAGCAAGAGGAAGGACCAGCAGGGCCAGACAGATACTCAGCATTTTTCTCATCATTCGTTTTTCTCCTTTTTGAATAACCTTTCGTACACAATGGAAATTATACCCCGCTCCGAGCATTTTTCCCAACGCGCCTGATAGCCCGGATCATCGTCCTGACGCCCTCACCCGCTCCGAGCAGGGGAATCCGAGCAGGGGAAACTAACAGAAAACGAAAAGAAACTTTGACAAAAATGCCGCCACGCTGGATATACTGGCCTCGGGGGGGTATGATTATATTTATGAAGACAAAAAATGCCCTTTTTTCGGCGTGCCCTTCTCTGCATTCGTCGTTCTTCCTGGGCGTGGCCTGGTTTTTTCTGATTTTCCTGGCTCTCGGAGGGTGCTACTGGACCCCCGATGAATCCCGTGGCTCGATCTCCCTGCGTATTCAGGCCCCCTCATCGGGGGAACAGGTGACGGCCAGCGATACCGTGGGTGAACCGGCGTACCTGCTCCTGGTCTACGTGATCGAGGAGGCCTTTATTCGCCAGGATCCCGAAGGGAACATGGAGCATATCTTTGGGCTCTGGGAAGCTTCCTTTGACGAGGAAGATTTCGAGGGAGCCGATTCATCTCCGGGTTCTCTGGGATCCATCTCGCTGGGCACCTCGGCCCTGGCCTCGCAGTTTCAGGGATTTGCCGAGCTTCTGGGTTACGAGTCATCAGCAGGCGGAACCATCCTCTTCAGCAACCTGAATCCCGATAGTTCCTATCTGGTGGTAGCCGAAGTTCACAGCCTTGAAGAGTTGGTTGGAGAGGGACAAGAAGACTCCCGCTATAGCTTCCGCACCACCACGGTGCGGTCGGGGGAGAACCGCACGGTAAATCTGGACCTGGACAAAACTCTCAATCAGTACCTGGAATTTCTTAACGCCCGATACGGCCTGAGCGAACCCGACGATCCTTCAGATGGAAGTATCGAGATTACGGCCAACCTGGTGAACCCCGAAGACGAGGAAATTGAACTCACCGCCGATGCCGAGGTGAACCTCGACGAGATCTCCGAACTCACCTTCACCGCTCCCGAGGGCTACGACTCCTACGAATGGACGGTGAACAACATGGAGGGCTGGGATAATTCAAACACCATCACCATCTCCGAAAGTGAGATTAGCGACGTTATCTTCCCGGGCCTGAACACCGTGGACCTGGAGGTGGAACTCGGCGGCGAAGTCTACCACGGAACGTTCACCTTCACCGCAATCGAGACGATCCTGGGTGAGCTGGTTATAGAGGCCATCCTGGTGAACCCCGAAGACGAGCAGATCACGCTTGATGCCGATGCCGAGGTGAACCTCGACGAGATCTCCGAACTCACCTTCACCGCTCCCGAGGGCTACGACTCCTATAACTGGACGGTGAACAACATGGAGGACTGGGGTAATTCAAACACCATCACCATCTCCGAAAGTGATATTAGCGACGTTATCTTCCCGGGCCTGAACACCGTGGACCTGGAGGTGGAACTCGGCGGCGAGGTCTACCACGGAACCTTCACCTTCACCGCAATCGAGACGATCCTGGGTGAGCTGGTTATAGAGGCCATCCTGGTGAACCCCGAAGACGAGGAAATTGAACTCACCGCCGATACCGAGGTGAACATCGACGAGATCACCGAGCTCACCTTCACCGCTCCCACCGGCTACGACTCCTACGAATGGACGGTGAACGACATGGAGGGCTGGGATAATTCAAACACCATCACTATCCCCGAAAGTGATATTAGCGACGTTATCAAGCTGGGCCAGAACACCGTGGATCTGGTGGTAGAGAAAGCGGGAGCACTCTACAGCCACCGCTTCACCTTCACCGCTATATCCGACTAACCCTCTGTCCCGCAGGCCCGCCGGGCCTGCGGGGTTCCCCCTCCGGCGGAGCAGACCTCACCGGGGGAAAAAAGGAGTCCCCCCATGGCGAACCGTTTAAAAAGAGCCAGCCTCGGCCTGATCGTTCCCCTGATATGCCTCGCGGCCTGCAGCGCCCTTCTCTCACCCTTCGAGAAATCAGACCAGGACCGCGCCACGGCGTCCCACCCCGGTGCCGACCACACGGGCACCCTGGAGATCATCTTTAATCAGACCGGAATTTCCACGGTCCTCCCCCCCGAGGTGTTCCCGGCGGATCTTAAATTCGACCTTACCCTGAACCCCATAGATATTCCTGGTCAGGAGGAAATCGACCTGGAGGGACTCTCCGAGTCGGAACTCTTTGTACCGGGGATCTTCCCCGGAACCTGGAGCGTATCGCTTCGGGGCTATTTTCCCGAGGGAACACCCCCGGAAGGAGTTACCCCCGAGGTCCACGCCTTCAGCGCCACCGAGGATGTGACAATCCTCCAGGGCGTTCCCACCCAGTGGTCAGCCCAACTTCTGGCTCTCCAGACAGACGAGGGTGAGGGATCGGTAAAAATCGAGCTCTTCTGGAACGATTCCGAACTCGTCACAGAGTGGATGGATGACTCTGCCGAGCCCTCGCCCTCGCTACAGCGACTCATACCAGGCGGGACCCACCAGGAACCAGTTCATATTGATCCCCAAACCATCACCTTCAACGGGGACGCAGGAACCCTCATCTATGAGGAGAGTGGCCTGGAAAGCGGCTTCCACCGCATCGTGATCACCCTGGAACGGCACGATGCCGACACCAATGAGACCTTCTCCGTGGGAACCTACCGCGACGTGATCCACATCTACGACAGTCTGCGCTCGGAGAAGACCCTGGATATCACCCCGCTGATCGGGATCCCGCCCTCGGCCCCGGAGAACCTTCAGGTCTCGCCGGTGAGTTTTGACGAGACCGAAGAAGAATGGACGGTGGGGCTCTCCTGGACCAGATCCGTCACCGCCGAAAGCTACCGGATATACCGGAGCGAAGACGGGGGTGCTTTTGAGCTCCTGGCAGACAACCTCCCGCGGACCACCAGCTCCTTCGAAACCACCCAAAGCACGAGTATCGACTCCTATCAGTACCGGCTGGTCGCCCGGAATACCTACGGCAACGCCCAACCTCTGGACTCACCAACCGTACCGGGTGACTTGCAGGCAATAGAAGGGGATTTTACCTTTCACATTCATTCGGACTACCTGATCCTGTCGGAATACATAGGCAGCGACCCCGAAGCGGACGTGGAGATTCCCGCGACTGCAACGATAGGAGGAGTAGAAAGGACAGTCAAAAAAATAGCTGCCCAGGCATTTTTGAATAAGGAGATCGGGGGAACCCTCACAATCCCCGATTCGATCACGGAGATCGGTGCGGCAGCTTTCCGTGACAACAACTTCACAGGCGACCTGATAATCCCCGATTCGGTCACCTCCATCGGCATCAACGCCTTCCGTTCTGCAGGTTTTGATGAAGGCAACCTCACCCTGGGAACCACCGGAAGCAACCTCGGAACCATCGGAGCTGGGGCATTCATAGAAAACAACTTCGCGGGCGGCCTGATAATCCCTGACTCGGTCACCTCCATCGGCGGCAGCGCTTTCAGTTCTGCAGGTTTTGATGGCCCCCTCACCCTGGAAACCACCGAAAGCAACCTCGACACCATCGGGGCTTCGGCATTCAGGGACAGCAACTTCACAGGCAACCTGACCATCCCCGATTCGGTTACCACGATCGGGCTAGATGCCTTCCGTTCTGCTGGTTTTGATGGAACCCTCACCCTGGGAACCACCGGAAGCAACCTCGGAACCATCGGGGCTACGGCATTCCAGGGCACCGGGTTCACGGGCAATCTGACAATCCCCGATTCGGTTACCACGATCGGGCACGATGCCTTCCGGAGTATTGAATTCGGAGGAAATCTCACCCTGGGCACAGGGATGGAAACAATTGGAACAAGATCCTTCCAGTTCGTCATCTTCACGGGCGATCTGACAATCCCCGATTCGGTTATTACTATCGAACAAGAGGCATTCCGGTGGGCGACTTTCACAGGGGGAAGTCTCTCTCTGGGAACAGGGCTGAAAACCATCGGGAACAGCGCCTTCTTAGATAACGCAACCAGACCCTTCGCAGGCAATCTGACAATCCCCGATTCGGTTATCACGATCGGGGACAGCGCCTTCCTGAATAGAGAGTTCACAGGACACTCCCACCGGTACATCTCTCTGGGAACCACCGAAAGCGCCCTCGAAACCATCGGGAACAGGGCTTTCGAGGGCACCAACTTGCGGGGCCCTCTGGAAATCCCCGGTACAGTCACCTCCATCGGAGAGAAGGCTTTCTTTGAGCTCGGCATCTCGGGCGATCTGGTGATCCCCGATTCGGTTATCACGATCGGGGCAGAAGCCTTCCGTGACAACAGCTTCAGAAATGATGATCCGGATTTTAGGCACACCCTCACCCTGGGTACTGAACACAGCAAACTGGAAACGATCGGGGCCAGCGCCTTCCGGGACAACAGATTCTACGGCAACCTGGTGATCCCCGACTCGGTTATCACTATCGGGGAGGGAGCCTTTCAACCAGATAATGTTAACGACATGGCCTTTATGCATGGCAATCTCACCCTGGGCACGAGCCTTCAAACGATTGGAGCCAGCGCCTTCGAGTCAACCAGGTTGAGAGGCAATTTGACGATCCCCGATTCGGTTACAACAATCGGAGACAGGGCCTTTTTTAACACCCCGCAATTTGGCCCCAGCGAAGCGATCCTCACCCTGGGTACTGAAAACAGCAAACTGGAAACGATTGGAAGCGAGGCCTTCCGGGTCAGCAACTTCACCGGCGAGCTGACGATCCCCAACTCGGTCAAGATCATCGGAGAGAACGCCTTCAACGGATCCTTCGATGGAGCAACCCTGACCCTGGGAACGAGCCTTGAAACGGTTGGAAACGGTGCCTTCCAGGGTAACAACTTCACAGGCGGCCTGACGATCCCCGATTCGGTCACCTCCATCGGACAACAAGCCTTCGGGAACAACAGCTTCACCGGCGACCTGACGATCCCCGTAACGACCCCCGATCCGGTGACAATTGGAATCGCCGCCTTTCAAGAGTCCGGCTTCGACGGAACGCTCACTCTGGGAAACCTTACGGATATTTCTACCAGCGCTTTCCGAGGCACCGGTTTCACAAGCGTGACGATCCCCGGTTCGGTTACTCGTATCTGGAGCGACGCTTTCCGAGATATCGTAAGCCCAGGGTTCCAAAGTCTGACATTTGAAGGCGGTTCTGATCTGGAGATTAACGTGAGAGCCTTCCAGAACGCCAGCACCCAGATCACTGAGATAACCATCCCTGCGCGGGTTACCAACATCGGAGGTAGCACGTTCCGGAGCTGGTCGGCGCTCGCAACTGTCACGGTGATGCGGGAAGATCCGCCAGACGCCGGAACCGGTATTTTTGCGGAAACTCCAATTGCGGATACAGAAAGCAGTAACATTTTTGTTCCGGAGGCTTCGGTAGCGACCTACCAAACTGCCGACGGGTGGGCTGAATATGCAGCTAGAATAGAGTCGCAATAATCCGCACCCCGCAGCCCCCCGGCTACAGGGTTGCCCCTCCCCGGCGAAGCATGACCTTCGCCGGGGTCCAAAGGAGTTATCTCATGCTGACCCTGATAAGATGCCTGAAAGGCTGTCTGGTGGCGTCCCTGATATGCCTTGCTGCCTGTAGCGCCCTTCTCTCACCCTTCGAGAAATCTGAAGGTGATCGCCCTCCGGCAACGCGAGGCGGAACCGGTGCCACAGGCACCCTGATTATCACCTTCCCCGTGGGCGCTGCCACGGTGCTTCCCCCGGGCGTATCTCCAGAAGATCTGCTCTTTAATCTTACCCTTACCCCTGTTGAGACAGATGACCCCGCTCAGGAATCTATTGAGGGAGTGGGCTTCTCCGCCTCGGGGATCTCCCTGCCGGGCATCCCCGAGGGGACCTGGAACATCTCGCTCCGGGGCTACTTCCCTGAGGACACTCCCCTGGAGGGGGTCACCCCCCAGGTCTACGCCTTCGGTGCATCTTCTGCGGATCCTGTGGCTATCTATGCAGGCGAACCAACCTACTGGCAGGCCCAGCTCCGGGCACTCCAGGAGGCAACGGGCTCCGTGCTGATCAAACTCACCTGGAACCCTGAATTATTTCCCGAGGTCCTGCGTGTCACAAACTACCTGGACGACGACAGCAATCCCTCACCCTCGTTGCAGAGGCTCATACCGGGCGGGACCCCTGAGGACCCAGTGTACATCGACGATGCCGATGCGAATATCGATATCGCCTTTCATGCGGAAAACGGAACCCTCACCTATCACCAGGAAGACCTCCAGAGCGGCTTCTACCGCATCGTGATCACCCTGGAACGGCACGATGCCGACACCAATGAGACCTTCTCCGTGGGAACCTACCGCGACGTGATCCACATCTACGACAGCCTGCGCTCGGAGAAGAAGGACCTGGATATCACCGACCGGATCGGAACCCCGCCCTCAAAACCGGAGGACCTTCAGGTCTCGCCGGTGAGTTTTAACGAGACCGAAGGAGAATGGACGGTGGGGCTCTCCTGGGCCAGATCCGTCACCGCCGAAGGCTACCGGGTATACCGGAGCGAAAACGAGGGTGATTTTGAGCTCCTGGCCGGCGCAGAAGAGCTCCCGCGGACCACCAGCTCCTTCAATACCACCCAAAGCACGAGTATCAATTCCTATCAGTACCGGCTGGTCGCCCGGAATACCTACGGCAACGCCCAACCTCTGGACTCACCAGCCGTGCCGGGTGACTTGCAGGCAACAGACGGAGATTTTACCTTCCTGGTCTACCCGGACCGCCTGGTCCTCCTGGCCTACACCGGCGCCCCCTCGGTTGATGTTGTGATACCCGGCGCACTGGAGGTGAACGGTGAGAACAGACCGGTCACAAAGATTGGTCCCGGTGCGTTTAAGAACAAGGAAATCACGGAAAGGCTCACGATCCCCGATTCGATCACGGAGATTGGAGCCGAGGCATTCGAGAATAACACCTTCACAGGCGACTTGGAAATCCCCGACTCAGTGGTGACCATTGGAGACAACGCCTTCAAAAACGCAGGATTTGACGGGAGCTACCTCATCCTGGGAACCACCGAAAGCAACCTCGAAACCATCGGATCTTCGGCATTCAGTAACAACGCCTTCGCGGGCAACCTGACAATCCCCGATTCGGTCACCTCCATCGGCAACCTAGCCTTCGGGTCTGCAGGTTTTGACGGCACCCTCACCCTGGAAACCACCAAAAGCAACCTCGAAACCATCGGATCTTCGGCATTCAGTAACAACGCCTTCGCGGGCAACCTGATAATCCCCGATTCGGTCACCTCCATCGGCAACCTAGCCTTCGGGTCTGCAGGTTTTAACGGCGGCACCCTCACCCTGGGGACGGTAGACAGCAACCTCGAAACCATCGGATCTTGGGCATTCGAAGTGAACGCGTTCACAGGCGACCTGACAATCCCCGACTCGGTGGTGACCATTGGAAGCAGGGCCTTCACAGACGCCGGATTTGGGGGCACACTCATCCTGGGATCCACCGAAAGCAACCTCGAAACTATTGGATTAAGGGCCTTCCAGGGCACGGGCTTCACAGGCGACCTTACAATCCCGACTTCGGTTACAGATATCGGGGTTAGCGCCTTCTTGGGTATCAATTTCGAAGGAGACCTTACCCTGAATGAAGGCCTTCTCACGATACAAAGCTCCGCCTTCGAGAGTTCCAGCTTTACAAATGGCCTCACGATCCCCAACTCGGTCACACACATCGGTAGCAATGCCTTCAAAGAGGCCACCTTCGCCGGACCCCTCGAACTGGGAACAGGCCTTGTCACCATCGAGGCAAGCATCTTTTATCACGCTACAGGCTTCACAGGTGATCTAACGATTCCCGGGAACATCACAGCGATCCCCAACAGCATGTTCGAGTCTAAATCCGGGAGCAACAATTTCAACGAAGGCACGCTCACCCTGCACGACAACCTCGAGACTATTGGATTAAGGGCCTTCAGATACACCAACTTCAGGGGCAATCTAACCATCCCCGATTCGGTTACGGAGATAGGAATTGGCGCCTTCCAGGGCGTCGGCTTTGATGGAAACCTTACCCTGGAAACCACCGAAAGCAACCTGGCGACCATCGCGAGTTGGGCATTCGAGAGCAACAACTTCACAGGCGATCTGACCATCCCGGCTTCGGTTACAGCTATCGGGGGTAGCGCCTTCCTGGGTATCGAATTCGAAGGAGACCTTACCCTGAATGAAGGCCTTCTCACGATACAAAGCTCCGCCTTCGAGAGTTCCCGCTTTACAAATGGCCTCACGATCCCCAACTCGGTCACACACATCGGTAACAGTGCCTTCAGATATGCCACCTTCGACGGACCCCTCGAACTGGGAACAGGCCTTGTCACCATCGAGACAAGCATCTTTTCTTGGGCGACAGGCTTCACAGGTGATCTAACGATTCCCGGGAACATCACAGCGATCCCCGACAACATGTTCGAGTCTAACTCCGGGAGCAACAATTTCAACGAAGGCACGCTCACCCTGCACGACAGCCTCGAGACTATTGGATCAAGTGCCTTCAGATCCACCAACTTCAGGGGCGATCTAACCATCCCCGATTCGGTTACGACGATAGGAATTCGCGCCTTCCAGGACGTCGGCTTTGATGGAAACCTTACCCTGGAAACCACCGAAAGCAACCTGGCAACCATCGCGAGTTGGGCATTCAAGAACAACAGTTTCACAGGCAATCTGACCATCCCTGAAACGGTTATCTCTATTGGCTTAAGAGCCTTTGCCGGCATGGAAGACCTCGGATCCGTCACGGTGAACGCACCAGCGCCTCCGGAGGCTACGGGAACCCCCGTTGAAGGAAAGTATGATTTCTTCATGGGCAGCCTGCTTGATCTTGGTTCCGGAACCATCAAGGTTCCTGAGGGAAGGGGGCCGGACTATACCGATGCCGACGGGTGGAATGAATACACTATAGAGGAACAGGAGTAACGTTCTTCACGGAAAAAACCGCAGGAGGTGCACCACGGTTGCCCGCCTCCTGCGGGACATGGTACACAAAGACCATGTCCTCCCCCCCCTGGATTCAAGACCTTGCCCGGGCGCTCACATCGCCCGGGGAACTCCGTCGGTTCTTTTCCCTCACCGGGGAAGAGGAAGGCTACTTCGCATCCTCTCCTGAACCCGATGCAGACGGCGCCGGCCTCTCCCTGCGCATCCCCTCGTATTACCTGAATCTCTGCACGGACAGCCCCGATGACCCCCTCCGCAGGCAGTGCGTTCCCCGACGACAAGAGTTCGAGCAGCGCCCCTGGGAACAGGACGATCCCCTTCACGAGGAAAGCCACACCCCCCGGCCCCGCCTGATTCACCGCTACCGCGATCGGGCTCTCTTTCTTGCCACCGATACCTGCGCCATGTACTGCCGACACTGCTTCCGCCGGCATTTCACAGGAAAACGTCAGGGTGGTGCCACCAGGGAAGAGATCATCCTGGCCGCCGCCTACGCAGGAGCGACCCCCTCACTACGGGAAATAATCCTCTCGGGCGGAGATCCCCTGACCCTGCACAACGAAGACCTGGAGACACTTCTCTCGACGTTCCGTGAAGCCCGGCCCGATCTGGTCTTCCGGGTTGCCTCGCGCGTTCCCGTGGTGCTTCCCGGGAGAATCACACCGGAACTTTCGCGGCTCCTGCGGCGGTGGGCACCACTGGTGGTGGTTACCCAGTTCAACCACCCCCGGGAAATAACACCCCAGAGCACACAGGCTGTGGAATCTCTGGTTGATTCGGGAATCCCCCTCTTTAACCAGACGGTGCTTCTCCGGGGGGTGAACGATCACCCTGACACCCTGGAAGAGCTCTTCCAGGGGCTGGTGGCACGACGGGTTACCCCCTACTATCTCTTTCAGGGAGATCTGGCCCCGGGAACGGCTCACTTCCGGGTTCCCCTGGGAGAAGCCATGGAGATCTTCCGGTGCCTGCGCATGCGCCTCTCGGGGATCGCCCTCCCCGTTTTCGCCGTGGATCTGCCCCAGGGGGGAGGGAAAATCCCCCTCTACCCCGAAAGCCTGAGCAGGAAAGAACCCGGCTGGTATCACCTGCAAAGTCTGGACGGCAGATGGTTTCGCTACCCCGATGAGGCTCCTTCCTGAGGTTTAGTTCATCCCCTGCAAATTCGGAACCAGTACCCGCCTCCTGCGGGAGACCAGGAGTGCGGAGCCTTCCCCGGGGGCTTACCTCGCCCCGGAGGCCCCCGGAAGCTCAAGCCCGGGCTCTGCCACCCTGGAGCAGGCATCCTCCCAAACCCGGGGCCAAATCATCATAAGCTGCCCGTAGGAGCGACAAAAGGCCCGGTACTGCTCCAGACCCTGCCCCAGAGATAGCCCGGCATCGCGATACTCCCGGGGCAAGGCGCCTTCGGGAGCAGCCCCCTGCTGGATCAACCGCTCCGTGTAGTCCTCCACATCCCGGGCCCACCACGAGGGTTCTCCCCGGTACCGATCAAGAAGTTCGCCAAATTTTTCCCGCTCTGCCATTGCAAAAAGCAGAAAGAGTTCGTGCACCAGGTCCTGCCAATCCTCAAGCGGCATCTCTGCCAGCGCACACATCAGCTCCCCCAACCAGACAATCCGCTGTGGAGCCCCGATCAGATCTGGTGGGACACGTTTTATCAGGTACTGCAAAACCAGGCGAGTGAGAAGCGCTGTTGTCAGGCCCGTCTCGTACCAGGCCCGGTCAGCGAAGGGCTGAGGATCGCCAAGATCGTGGTGCACGCAGAAGGGCATGTGCCGGGTAACACTCCCGGGATAACAAAACCGCACCAGCACACCAAAGACCGAGTCATCGGCGTGCCCCTGAGGGGGAAAGGGAGGGAGCAGAATCCCGGCGTCCGCCCCGTGGCAACAGGTTACCAGAAAAGAATTCTCGCTGGCTTTTCCCCGGGGATACTGGAAGAATGCGAAGGGAGCGGGCCGCGAACGGGTGTAACTCTTTTTTGGCAGGTATACCCGGTCCCGCAGGGGTTCGTGGAGGGTCAGAAAATGCTGAGGCCTGCTGAACCAGCGGTTCCCCGCCATACCGGTCATCACCAGAGGAACCTGTCTGCCCTGGAGCGATTCCACCATTTCCCTCAGGGGATCTCCGGGAAAGGGTTCCAGATACCCCGCCAGATCATCCATGGCAGGTACTACACAGGCGCTATACTCGGCAGGAGACTCAAGGTCTCTCACCGACAGGCGGGAGAAGCAGAACCGTGCGTCATCATCCAAAGAGAGGATCTTTCTGCCCGCCCAAGCCAGCACGGCACAGTTGCGGTTTCGGCCGGGGCTCGAGATGGCGAGTTCTCCGTCCCTCCTGAGGCAGGCAAAGCCGAGAAGCGCTTCCCGCTCCGGGTCGCCCTGAGCCAGTGCCGAGACCAGGCGACGGCGTTCCTTTGGGCCGAGATAGAACACCCCCTGCCCCGACGGAGACGAGTCGGCCAGAGTCTGTGCCAGGGCCCGGTTCTCTTCCAGGCTCCGGGCCTGATCACTGTCGTCCAGGATGAGCAGGGGGAGAGGCTCATCAGGGCATGTGGCAAGCCACGACAGGAGGCTTGCGGTGCTTCCGGCAAGCGTCGCAGGACGATTACGCGTGGGAATAACAAAGGAAACCATGAGCCCTCCATGATCAGATTATTCAGTATAACCAATCCTGCCTCGCCGGTGCAAAATCAACGGCCACGCAGAATATTTGGGATTCTTTATAGCAGAATACGGTATTTTCGCCTCCCCTACGCTATACTGTCGGTTAAGGCCTTCTAAAAAGTATAGCAAGGCGCGGGAGGAACCTTATGACCACCTGGTACAAAAACGTTAAAGTATATCTCCTGTGTTCCCTGGTCTGTGTAGCTGCCTGCAGCGCCGTACTCTCACCTTTTGAAAAGTCAGACAACGATCGCTCACCGACACTACGGGGCGGAACCGGTGCCACAGGCACCCTGATCATCACCTTTCCCGTGGGCGCTGCCACGGTGCTCCCCCCGGAGGTATCTCCTGAAGACCTGCGCTTTGATCTTACCCTTACCCCAGATGACCCGGATCAGGAAGAGCTTGAAGCGCTAGATCTCTCCGCCTCGGATATCTCCCTGCCGGGCATCCCCGAGGGGACCTGGAATATTTCGCTCCGGGGCTATTTTCCTGATAATACCGAGGTGGAAACCTTTGGGGCCTCCGGGGAGGTCAATATCATTGCAGGCCAGATCGTCACCTGGACCGCCGATCTCCAGGCTGCCAGGACCGAAGACGGAGAAGGCTCCGTAGAGATAGAACTCTTCTGGAACCCTCCCGAGCTGATCACCGGATACCACAACGATGCGGGAATCCCCGCTCCCTCGCTACAGCGGATCATATCGGGCGAGACTCACGCGGCGATTCATATCCCCACAGCAAACATTGATTTTAACCCCGGGGCAGGAACCCTGCGCTACCACCAGACCGGCCCCGACAGCCTCCTGGAGAGCGGCTTCTACCGCATCGTGATCCCCCTGCGGAGGCAGGGCATCCCCGTGGCGACCTACCGCGATATCATCCACATCTACGACGGCCGACACTCGGAGAAGACTCTGGATATCACCGAGCGCATCGGGCTCCCTCCCTCGGCACCGGAGAACCTTCTGGTCGAACTGGGGGAGTTTAATCCGGATGAGGGTTCAGAAGGCGCCTGGGCTGCCAACCTTTCCTGGACCAGAACGGCTAACACTGCCCTGGGCTACCGGATCTACCGCAAAGCCGAAGGTGACGACCAGTTTGGCACCGCCCTTCCCGGAGCTGACTCATTGCCCACCAACAGTTCCCTCTATACCGACTGGATCGATCCCGACTCCTCCTGGCACTACCGCGTGGTTGCCTATAACACCTACGGCGAGTCCCAGGGAGCAGAGACCCCGGAGCTTGTCGAGGCTGGCCAGTGGAGTTACCTGGTGATATCCTCCGAGACCCTGGATACAATCTTCGGCACAGACACCACCGTTTACTACGATCTCATTGATGCCGATGTCTATGCGCATCAGGGGTCTGGGTGGGGCTCAGGAACATCACCCGGGAATTTCAATACCTGGTACGGAGATGGGAACGTCCAGCTCCTCCAGAAAGACAGCGAAACCGTGCAAGCCAAAGAAGGAAATCGCCCCCAGTTTGAGCCGGGAGCCCTGACGGGCCTTGCCCCGGACAAGCAATGGCGGATACTTCTGACCAACTGGCCCGACAGAGGCGCTACATCAGCATTCAAAAAAGCAGCCCTCTCGCAGCCTTTCACGCTCTCCGAAGGAGGCACCATCACTCTTGATGACAATGACTTTGAGACCTGGGGCTGGGGCAGCTAACCACCACGGCCGGGAGGGCTTCGAGCCTGCATGATACAGGACGAAGCAACCCGGCCATCGTTGGGAACCACTCTCGGCCGCAGGTGTTGAGAAGCCGGGAAGCCCCGATACCGCGACCGGGCCCTCTTCCTTATCACCGATACCTGCGCGATGCACTGCCCTCATTGCTTTCGGCGATACTTCACGGCTCCTGCGGCGGCGTCTCTCGGGGATCGGCCGGCCCGCCTTTGCCGTGGATTTGCCCGGGGCGGTGAAAAGATCCCCCCTCTACCCCGAAAGCCTGAGCAAAAAAGAACCCGGCTGGCACCATCTACAGAGCCTGGACGGCAGGTGGTTCCGCTACCCCGACAAGCCCATCACCGGGAAGATCGATTCCGGGGCCAACACCAAGACGGAAATCTCTGCCAAAACCAAATAATATATACCAAAATACAGTATATATTCTCTCTTCGGGCTATACTTTCAGGTGAGGCCTGTAAAAAAGCACACCAAGGCCCGGGAGGAATCTCATGACCACCTGGCACAAGAATCCGAGAGTCTATTCGCTCTTTTCCCTTGTCTGTATCGCTGCCTGCAGCGCGATTCTGTCCCCTTTCGAGAAATCTGAACAAGACAGCGCCATGCCATCTCGCCCGGGAGCAGACAGAACAGGCACCCTGGAGATCATCTTTAATCAGACCGGAATTTCCACGGTCCTTCCCCCCGAGGTAGCCCCGGATGACCTGGAGTTCAATCTCACCCTCACCCCCGCTGACCCCGCTCAGGAACCTATCGAGGTACAGGAGCTGCCCGCCGGAGAACTCTCGTTGCCGGGCATCCCCGAGGGGACCTGGAATATTTCGCTTCGGGGCTACTTCCCCGAGGGAACACCCCTGGAGGGGGTCATCCCTAATGTCTACGCTTTCGGCGCGTCCTCCCAGGACCCGATCGAAATCACCGCAGGTCTCCCCACCACGTGGGTGGCCCAGCTGCTGGCCATCCAGTCCGATGAAGGAGAGGGTTCGGTGAGGATCGAACTCTCCTGGAACCCGGAGTTATTTCCCGGAAATCCCGGGACTTCACGCGTTACGAACTACGAAGACGACGCAGACGCACTGACACCCTCGCTGCAGTTGCTCGTGCCAGGGCAAGCCCCGGAAGACCGGGAGCCCCCCTTTTATATCGATCCCGCCGATGAAGGGATCACCATCACCTTCGACGCAGACCAGGGCACCCTTACCTACGAACAGGATAACCTGCCAAGCGGCTTCTACCGCATCGCGATTCCCCTGGAACGGCACGACAGCGAGACCGGCCAGACCTATGCCGTGGGAACCTATCGCGACGTGATCCATATCTACGACGGACGACGCTCGGAAAAGGATCTGGAGATCACTCCGCTGATCGGGACCCCGCCCTCGGCCCCGGAGAATCTTCAACTCTCACCGGTGAGTTTTGACGAGACCGAAGAAGAATGGACGGTGGGGCTCTCCTGGACCAGAACAGCCAACACTGCCCTGAGCTACCGAATCTACCGCCGGGTAAACGATGGGGCCTTCGAAGTTCTTGACGGGGCCACCGACCTTCCGCGAGATACATCCTTCTTCAGCGACACCTTCGAACCCGCTGATCTGGACGACACCTATCAATACCGAGTGATCGCTGCAAACAGCTACGGAACCTCTTCTCCACTGGCATCCCCTGTTCTTTCGGCAAATCCCGAAGGAAATGAGGGTGATTTCCTTTTTACTGTTCACTCGGACTACCTGATCCTGACGGGCTACACCGGTGCAGCTGAGGATGACGTGATTATACCCCCCGCTGCAGAGGTGGGTGGGGTTACGAGAACGGTCAGGACGATTGCTGCTTCGGCCTTTGAAGGCAAACAGATCACTGGCACCCTTACTATCGCCGATTCGGTCACAGAGATCGGCCGTCTTGCGTTCAACACCAATAACTTCACGGGAAACCTGGTGATCCCCGACTCGGTTACAACCATCAAGGATAACGCCTTCCGGAACGCTGGATTCGGTGGTTCCCTTACCCTGGGAGAAAACCTCGAAACCATTGAGGTGGGAGCCTTCAGGGACAACCAGTTCACAGGAGGGCTGACGATCCCCGGTTCGATTACCTCCATGGGCACGAGAGTTTTTCAGGAGGCCGGATTCACCGGCCCCCTCAATCTGGAAAACCTCTCGCTCACGTCGATCGAGGCGAACACCTTCACCGATACCGGGTTCACAGGAACTCTGGTAATTCCCGAGTCGGTTCAGACCATTGGTGTGCAAGCCTTCCAGAACGCCAATTTCACGGGTAGCCTGGTAATCTCCGATTCGGTCACAACCGTTGGAAACGCCGCGTTCCAGAACGCCGGGTTCGATGGGTCCCTGACCCTGGGGGAAAACCTCGAAACCATTGGACCTGAGGCCTTCAGGAACAACCAGTTCACAGGAGGGCTGACGATCCCCGGTTCGGTTGCCTTTATTGGTGCGAGTGCCTTTCGTACCGCCGGATTTACCGGCCCCCTCAATCTGGAAAACCTCTCGCTCACGTCGATCGAAATAACCACCTTCGCCGATACCGGACTCACGGGCACTCTGGTAATTCCCGAGTCGGTTCAGACCATTGGAGGGCAAGCCTTCATGAACACCAACTTCACGGGCAACCTGGTGATTCCCGATGCAGTTACAACCGTTGGAAATGCCGCCTTCCGGACCGCTGGATTTGATGGAACCCTGACCCTGGGAGAAAACCTCGAAACCATTGGATCCGACTCCTTTAGGGGAAACCAGTTCACAGGAGGGCTGACGATCCCCGGTTCGATTGCCTCCATGGGTCCCAGAGCCTTTCAGAGCTCCGGATTCACCGGCACTCTCAATCTGGAAAGCCTCGTGCTCACATCGATCCCGGACAATGCCTTCCAGGCCACCGGATTCACGGGAAGCCTGGAGATCCCCATTTCGGTTACAACCATTGGGATCTCTGCCTTCGAAGATTCCAAATTCGACGGTACTCTCACGCTACCTTCGGGGCTCACCGGACTTGCCAATGGTGCTTTCAGGACTAACAACTTCACAGGAAATCTGGAGATTCCCGGCACCTTAACCTCTGTAGCGATCAGCGCTTTTTCGAACGCCGGATTCACCGGGGCCCTCACCCTGAATGAAGGAATTCAGTCAATTGGAGCATTCGCCTTTGTTGGAACCGGATTCACAGGCGATCTGGTCGTACCAGATTCGGTTATCTCTGTGGGCAATCAGGCCCTGAGGGGAGCTTTTGACGGAACTCTTACCCTGGGAGAAAATCTTGTAACAATTGGCAGTACTGCCTTTAGCCCAAGTGGTAGCGGCTTCTCGGGTCAGCTCACAATTCCCGAGTCGGTTACAACTATCGGGGTCGGTGCCTTTGCAGAAAACACCTTCGAGAACACGGAACTCCTTATACCCGCCAGTGTTGAGTCTGTCGGAGCAGAGGCTTTCACCCTCATGGCCAACCTCGAAACCGTCATAGTAAACCGCTGGGAGGCTCCCGACGGGATAACCACCGCTGGGGTTGACCTGTTCCAGGGTTCCCCCATCGCAGGCGGAACCGGGAGCATCCTGGTGCCCGCAGGTTCCGAGACCGCCTACAAGGAAGCCGACGGGTGGAACCAGTATTCTGACATCATCGAAGAAAAAACCACGGAACTGGTGATATCCTCCGGGACGCTTGATACAATATTTCCTACAGGCACCACCTTTTACTACGATCTCATTGATGCCGAATCCTATGACCATGAGGGGTCTGGGTGGGGCTCAGGAACATCACCCTGGAATTTCGATACCTGGTACGAAGATGAAAACGTCCAGCTCCTCGAGAAAGACGGTGTGACGAACGTGGTGAAGACGACGGGTACCCGACCCCAGTTTGAGCCGGAAGCCCTGACGGGCCTTGCTCCCGGCAAGGAATGGCGCATACTTCTGACCAACTGGCCCGACAGAGGCCCTGCATCAGCATTCAGAAGAGCAAACCTCTCGCAGCCCTTCACGCTCTCCGAGGGAGGCACCATCACTCTTGATGACAATGACTTTGTGGCCTGGGACTGGGACAGCTAACACCGGGTCAGGGCGGGCCCCCGGCCTGCCCCGGGGAGGGTAGCTCAAAACCCCTGCCTTTTGTGTTCGAGCACCCTCCCGCTTTTTTTCCCTTCGGGGACGACCCCGAGGCCGGCACCAAGCCGGAAATCTCTGCCATAACCAAATTATGAATACAAAAATACAGTATATTCTCCCCTCATGCGCTATACTATCGAGTAAGGCCTTTTAAAAAGTATATCGAGGCCCAGGAGGAACCTTATGGTCTCTTGGTACAAAAACGTTAAAGTATATGTCCTGTGTTCCCTGGTCTGTGTAGCTGCCTGTAGCGCCGTACTCTCACCTTTTGAAAAGTCAGACAACGATCGCTCACCGGCACTGCGGGGCGGGACCGGTGCCACAGGCACCCTGATCATCACCTTTCCCGTGGGCGCTGCCACGGTGCTTCCCCCGGAGGCATCTCCTGAAGACCTGCGCTTTGATCTTACCCTTACCCCAGATGACCCGGATCAGGAAGAGCTTGAAGCGCTAGATCTCTCTGTCTCGGAGATCTCCCTGCCGGGCATCCCCCCAGGAACCTGGAACATCTCGCTCCGGGGCTATTTTCCCGATGACACCGAGGTGGAAACCTTTGGGGCCTCCGGGGAGGTCAATATCATTGCAGGCCAGATCGTCACCTGGACCGCCGATCTCCAGGCTGCCAGGACCGAAGACGGAGAAGGCTCCGTGGAGATAGAACTCTCCTGGGACCCTCCCGGGCTGATCACCGGATACCACAACGATGCAGGAGTCCCCACGCCTTCTCTACAGCGGCTCAGACCGGGCCAGACCCCTGACGAACCGATCCATATTCCCACAGCAAACATTGATTTTGACTCCGGGGCAGGAACCCTGCGCTACCACCAGACCGGCCCCGACAGCCTCCTGGAGAGCGGCTTCTACCGCATCGTGATCCCCCTGCAGAGAAACGGCATCCCCGTGGCGACCTACCGCGATATCATCCACATCTACGACGGCCGACGCTCGGAGAAGACTCTGGATATCACCGGGCGCATCGGGCTCCCCCCCTCGGCACCGGAGGATCTTCAGGCAACTCAAGGAGCTTTTGACCCCGACGAAGGCTGGGCCGTTCATCTTTCCTGGACCAGAACGGCCAACACCGCCCTGGGGTACCGAATCTACCGCAAGGAGGCCGGTGCGGACGAGTTCGCCACGGCCCTTCCCGGAGCTGGCTCATTACCCTCCAACAGTTCCCTCTATACCGACCGGGTCCCTCCCGACTCATCCTGGCACTATCGCGTGGTTGCCTATAACACCTACGGCGAGTCCCAGGGAGCAGAGACCCCGGAGCCCTTCGAGGCTGGCGGGGTCTTCACCGTGACCTATCTGGGGGGCGATGGCTCCAGCGGGGCGCCCCCGGGCCCGGTTTATCTGATGGCCGACGCCGACCCTCACGAGATACTGCAACCCCAGGCCCTGCGCGGCCCCGGCCTGACAGGCCACGAGGGTTCGGGAATCACCCAGCGTTTCCTGGGCTGGCTTGAGGGCGATGATGAGTACCAACCCGGGGATTCCCTGACGATTACTGGCGATATCACCCTCACCGCCCAATGGACCAACGATAACGAGGTAATCGGGAAGATAGGCCCCGCCGGGGGACTCGTGTTTTTTGACACCGATGATGATAGCGACCCCATGCACGAATCCAACCGCACCAGCAACCTGGTGGGATGGCGCTATCTGGAAATCTCTCTGGAGCAGATTGCCCCGCTTCCCTGGCTGAGGAGTGGCATCGAGACAGGAGACCTCGAAAACCTCGAGTATATGGAAGAGATAGGACAAGCATCGGGACTGGGACGGCACAATACCACTGCGGTCATCGCAGCCCAGGGAGGTACAGGAGATTACGCGGCCCTGGAAGCCCGGAACTACGCGGGGGGAGGTTTCTCCGACTGGTTCCTTCCTTCGGAAGAAGAGCTGGCTATTCTTGATGCAAAGATCTTTCAGAATGAGGATCTCCGCAACCGTGCGGGAATTCAGGACAGCAGCTGGTTTTGGCACTCAAATCTTAGACATGATGGTGCCGCAGCACGTTATTTTTATACTGGATCGGGCTTCATAACAGATCCTCCCCTGACTGATCTCCTTCCCTCCCGAGTGATCCGGGGCTTTGCCGGGCCCGAAGAGACCTATATCGTCTTCTACGACCCCGGGCTTGCCGATGAGAACTGGGGAATGTCTCTCTACACGAGCACAAACCATCCTCCCCGGTTCCACAGCCAGGGAGAACCCGTGACCATTCCTCACGTGGTGCCGCTACCGGACTCAAGCTCCTTTCTGGGGTGGCAGGAAGTCGGAACAGACAGCCCCATGGCCCTCATTGAATGGGATGGCGAGGGTGATCCCCCGACCTTCACCATGCCCGGCAGGGATGTCTTCCTGCAGGGCCAGTGGGTCGCCAATCTGGTGATATCCTCCGAGACCCTGGATACAATCTTCGGCACAGGCACCATCGTTTACTACGATCTCATTGATGCCGATGGCTATGCGCATCAGGGGTCTGGGTGGGGCTCAGGACAAACATCCGAGGATTTCGATGGCTGGTACGGAGATGGGAACGTCCAGCTCCTCCAGAAAGACGGCGAAACCCTGCAAGCCAAAGAAGGAGATCGCCCCCAGTTTGAGCCTGGAGCCCTGACGGGCCTTGCTCCCGGCAAGGAATGGCGAATACTTCTGACCAGCTGGAGCGAGCGGGAGGAGACAACGAGTTACGGTGATGCCGCCCTTTCAGACCCCTTCATGCTCTCCGAGGGAGCCCCCCTCATCCTCAACACCAGTGACTTTGTTGATACTTGGTGGATCAGCGACTAACCCCGGGTCAGGGCGGGCAAACGGGCCTGCCCTGACCCCCCGGCAGGCACCTACCGGGAGAGGACCCCATCGAACCAGGAGATCGTCTTCAGAAGCCCTGCGGTGAGGGCCGTCCGGGGTTCCCACCGGTAGAGGTGCCGCGCCAGGGAGATATCGGGGCAGCGCCGGCGGGGATCGTCTTCGGGCATGGGTCGCATGATCAGGCGAGACCGGCTGTTGGTGAGTTCGATAATCTCTTCGGCCACGGCCCGGATGGATGTCTCCTGGGGGTTTCCCAGGTTCACCGGACCGGAGAAGGCCTCCACCGAAAAGGCGCAGGCCAGAATCCCCTCCAGCAGATCATCGATGTAGCAAAAGGACCGGGTCTGGTGGCCACCGCCAAAGAGCTCGATGGGCTCGTTCCGCAGAGCCTGCACGATAAAGGATGAGATAACCCGGCCATCGTCGGGATCCATGCGCGGCCCGTAGGTGTTGAAGATCCGGGCAATCGCCAGAGGCTGGCCCCGATGGCGATGGTAATTAACACAGAGAGTCTCGGCGCAGCGCTTCCCCTCGTTATAACAGGCCCGGCTGCCCAGGGGGTTCACGTTCCCCCAATACAGCTCGCTCTGGGGATGAACTCCGGGGTCGCCATAGACCTCGCTGGTGGAGGCCTGAAAAAAGGGGGCGCGCCAGCGGCCTGCAAGCTCCAGAAGGTTCATCGTCCCCAGAAGATTGGCCCGAAGGGTTCCCAGAGGGTCCAGCTGGTACTGTCGGGGCGAGGCGGGACAGGCCAGGTTCATGATCATATCACTCGCGGGAAGCGAGCTCGCCGGGTCTGTCATGTCCTGCTCCACCAGGGTGAAGGCTGACTGCGCCCGGAGATGGTCCAGATTCTGCCGGAACCCGGTGGAGAAGTTGTCTGCGCAAACCACGTCGTGACCCAGCCCCAGAAGGCGCTCGCAGAGATGCGAGCCGATAAACCCCGCCCCTCCCGCTACAAGGATCGTCATGCCCGGGATACCCCTTTCTTTAAAGAATAGCCCTGGACGTCCCGGCACACAATACCGCTAGCCCGCCTCGGAGGAATCCAGAGCAGGATCGTACAGCGCTGCTGTATCCCGGCCCTCTCTTTTTGAACGGTACATCGCCTTGTCGGCGCTGGCCGAAAGTTCTGTCAGAGATTCGCCGTGATCGGGAAAGAGAGCAATCCCGATACTGGACGTTACCGACACCACATGGTCACCGATCGTACAGGGCTCCTGCACGGCCTGACGAACCTTCTCGGCCACCCGCAACGCCCCCCGGCGGTCAACTCTCCGAAGAAGCAGAAGAAACTCATCCCCCCCGATACGGGCAGCCGTGTCCGATTCCCGCAGGGTATTCTCTATCCGGCGGGCCACCTCCTGAAGCAACGCATCTCCCACGGCATGCCCCAGGGTATCGTTCACAGGCTTGAAGGAATCCATATCCAGAAAGAGCAACGCCAGAGACTCACCCTCACGCCGTGCTGCAGCCAGGGCAGTTTCTACCCGGTCGGAAAAGAGAATGCGGTTTGCCAGACCCGTGAGCGCGTCGTGCAAAGCCAGATAAGAAAACCGTTCCTGGGCATCGCGGCGCTCCTGGACGTCGCCAATATACCCGTACCAGCCTGCCCCGCCGTCGGCGCTTCGTTCGCAGGATGCCTGGCCCTGATGCCAGCGGTAGCTCCCCGATGCGGTCCTGATGCGGAACTCCTGAAGCCAGGGGACCCCCTGTTCCAGAGCTGCCTGCAGCCCCTCCTCTACCAGGGAACGATCCTCGGGGTGGACAGCATCAAAAAATCTGCCTGCATCCTGCTGAAGGTCTTCCGGAGCAGCCCCGAAAATATCCTTCACGCGCCAGCTCACGTAGGGCGCAGAACGCCTTCCGTCCGGCTCCTGGCGGAGCTTGAAGATAACACCCGGCACGTTCTGCGATACCCGGTGGAGAAGCGCCACCGCTTCCTCCCGAGCCTCTTGAGCTTCCTTTGCCTCGGTGATATCCCGGGCAATTCCGTGGAGCTCCGCAACCCGCCCGGCTGCGTCAAAATAGGGCGAGGCGTTGGAAGTATGCCAGCGCCAGGAGCCGTCACTGTGACGAATTCGGTACTCCACGCCACTCTGCTTTTGTCGGGTGTGGAAAACCCGATCCAGGAACTCCCAGAACCGCTCAAAATCCTGGGGATGAACAAAATCCGTCAGGGACCTCCCCAGAACGTCGGCTGCATCGTGCCCCAAAAGCTCTACCCAGTTGGGTGATACGTAGGTAAAAATTCCCTTGGCCGTGACGCTGTAAATGATATCGTTGGCGTTCTCCACGATGGTGCGGAACTTCTCCTCACTCTCCTGAAGAAGCTGCTCCAGCCGTTTCCTTCGTGTTATATCCACGGCCAGACCGGTCCAGAGGACTCTGCCATCGGCCATCTGCCGGGGGGAATCCTGGGCTTCAACCCACCGCACCGTTCCATCGGGCAGAATCAGACGGTACTGGCACTGGAACTGCCCCATGGTTCTGGCAGCCCGTTCGCTCTCGCGAAGCAGTTTCCGGTAATCATCGCGGGGAATCATGCGCCGGAGCGCCTGGGGATCTGCCTGAAGCTCCTCGGGGGTCACCCCGAAGGAGCGCAGTCCGTCGCTGGCAAAGGGATACTCAATGGACCCGTCGGGGTTGCGCAGAAGCTGATAGACAAAGCCCGGCAGGTTTTCCAGGATCGATCGTAGCCGGTACTCGTCTTCCTGGATTCGCTCCTCGGCTCGTTTCCGGGCAGTGATATCAAAGATCGTGCCTATGCTGGCGGTTTTTCCCTGATAGGAAGCCTTTCCGGCGGTGAGTTCCACCCAGACAGTTTCTCCTGACCTGGTTCGTCCCTTCACCTCATAGCGGAAAGCCACCAGCTTCTGGTCGTGGCGGGAACGAACGCGATTGCGGAGCAGCTCCCGCTGATCGGGGTGCACCAGCTCCAGCGCCTCCATAGAGAGCATATCTTCCCGGGAATAGCCGAAAATACGCACCATGGCGGGGTTCACCACCACCAGTTTGCTCCCCCTCAGGATAAATATTCCGGCGGCAGCGTGATCAGAGAGGGTTCTGAAGAGCTCCTCGCTCTCCCGGACGGCTCCCGTCCTCCGCTGGACCTCCTGGAGCAGGTGCCTCCTCTGGCGGCGAAGAACCGCATTATACAGCGCCAGGGATCCCAGGAGAACGGCCAGGCCACCGGCTCCCACAAAAGGCCAGAACCAGCGGGGCAGGACCTCTCTGGTCTCGCTGCGAAGCCACCGCTGGGTAAGCCTCCGCAACTCCTCTTCGCCCAGCGCAGCCAGAGCCGCATCGATCCGGGCCCGTAACTCGGGCTCGCCCCTGCGCACCCCCGCCCGAAGCGATCGGGAATAGAGGCCATGGACGGGATAGAAGGCGGTAACCGCGTTATACCGGTCCAGAAGGTAGTTTGCCACGGGAAAATCCGCGACAAAGGCCACCAACTCCCCCCGGAGAGCAGCCTGAACCATATAATCGTTATTGTCGAAACGGCGGAGAGGCACCTGGGAGTAGGACCGCTCCATGTAATATTCCTCGAAGGAACCCCGTGTTACCCCCACAAGCCGACCGGCCAGATCCTGCATCGTCAGGGGCATCGCCTCGGCCGCTACAAAGAGATACCCCTTGAGAGGCAGCAGGGGCGAGGAAAACTCAAAAAACGTTTCCCGCCCCGGCGAGCGCAGGAGCCCCCCCTGAACATGGGCACTTCCTTCCAGGACCCAGGAGAGGCTCTCGGGCCAGGACCCGAAATGGAACTCCACAGGCCTTCCCAGAGGCTCCTCCAGGGTCCTCCAGATATCTACCAGCACCCCCCGGGGGTTGCCCTGGGAATCGAGAAAGGAAAAGGGTGGCCAGTTGCTGTCCAGAGATACAATGAGAGCCCTGTGAGCCCCTTCCCGGGCCGGGAGTGCGTAAAAGGGGAACAGCACCAACAGAGCGAGGAGAAAGACAGGGCGGAGCCGACCCCATCTGGAGAAAGACTTCCGTTTTTTCGGGCGAGATACTCTTTGATGCATCGGGCTCCACACTTTTTAACCAGGCAGAGACACATCTCCACCGGCGGTTCCTATAATTTGCCACAATCACCGATGGAAAACAAGGATTTACCAGGATTTCGGGGTGAACAAAACACTCTATCGTCGTTGCACTTCCTTTTGTTCGGAACCGGAAAGGTGCGCGATGCCCGCCGGAAAATGAGAACCGCCGCAACCCCGGCAATTCCGTTTGCCCCGGCCAGCCCCCAAAACAGCCCTTGAAGCCCTCCCAGACTACGCCCGATAAGCGCCAACGGCAGATACAGCCCTACAAGCCTCATGAAGGCCACCGCTGCAGCAGCAAAGGGCCGGTGCAACCCGTTAAAAGCCGCCGATGTGACCATGACAACCCCCAGAAGACCAAAGGTGGGAGCCAGAGTGCGCAGATATCCCGTGGTGGCAACCACAACCTCCCCGGTATCAGTAAAAATTCCAGCGATAGGCCGCCCGGCAACTCCGAAGACCAGAGCGACCACTACCCCCCAGACCAGGGAGAGTATCACCGCCACCCGATATCCCTCTCGGGCCCGATGGACCTTCCCGGCCCCCAGATTTTGCCCCACAAAGGGGGTAAAGACCATGGCCAGAGCCATGGTGAAAACCAGAGAAAACGACTCCAGCCGCGTGGCCACGCCAAAACCCGCGATCGCCTCGGCTCCAAAAGGCGAGATCAGGCGGGTCACCACTCCCATGGAGATTGGCAAGGCCAGGTTTGTAAGCGACGCCGGAAGCCCCACAAAGAGTATTCGCCGGGAACTGATCAGGAATCCCGACCGCTCGGCCCGGTGGGGGAACATTTTTCTGGAGCTCCCAAGAATCCAGAGGACTGCCACCATGGTGCTTCCCCGGGCAATGACCGTGGCAATGGCAGCTCCCTGGATTCCCAGAGCAGGCACCGGCCCCGCACCAAAAATCAGCAGAGGATCCAGAACCATGTTGAGCACCACCGAAAAAACGATTACCGCGCTGGGAGTTTTGCTGTCACCCAGGGCCTGGAGGATGTTCTGCCCCACCATGGGGAGCATCATGAAGGGCATGCCCAGATACCAGACGAACATATAATCCCCTATGAGCCCGAGCAGCTTTTCCTCGGCCCCCAGGAAGGTAAAGAACGGCTTGATTGTGACAAGCCCCAGCGCTGCCAGAACCAGTATCACCGCCAGCGAAAGAAGATGGGCGTGAAGGGTAAGCCGTCGGGCCTGGGGGAGATCACCGGCACCATAGGCCCGGGAGACGCAGGCCGATGCGCCTACACCGAGCCCCGAAGCGATACTCCCTGCCACAATCACGATAGGGAAGGTATAGCTCATGGCAGCCAGCTCCAAAGCCCCCAAACGACCCACAAAGAAGGTATCAACCACATTAAAGAGCACAATCCCCAGGGCTCCGGCCACCATGGGAATCACCAGGCGGACCAGGGCTGGCCCTACAGGATCGTGCAATACGTCAGGCCTTTTCATGAGCTTTTCTCCTTTGGTTCGCTGTCCACTATGGCTCCTTAAAATATTACTTTTTTTGTCTTCTTTCCTTGACCACCCTCCCCGGGTGGCCTATCTTGACGACATAAGGAGAGACAAACATGAAAGTTCTTGTTGTTTTTTATTCCACCTATGGTCATATGTACGCCATGGCCCAGGCCGCAGCAGAAGGAGCCGAGGCCGCAGGAGCCGAGGTGAAAATTCGCCGGGTGCCGGAACTGCTGGGAGAGGATATTCTGGCTGCCATGGGGGCGGTGGATGCGCAAAAAGCCTTCTCCCACGTTGAAGAGGTAACTCACCAGGACCTGACCGATGCCGACGGAATCATCTTCGGTGTGCCCACCCGTTTCGGCAATATGCCGGGGCAAATGAGGATGTTCCTGGACTCCACAGGCCCGCTCTGGGTCAAGGGGGCGCTTGTCGGAAAGGTGGGAAGCGTGATCACCTCTACCGGATCCCAGCACGGCGGGGCAGAATCAACCATTCTCTCCACCCACATAACCCTCCTCCACCACGGCATGATTCTGGCCGGGCTGCCCTATACGTTCCAGGAGCAGATGCAGATCGACGCCATGAACGGCGGGTCTCCCTACGGAGCATCAACCATTACCGGAGCTGACGGCAGTCGCATGCCCAGCGAGGTTGAACTGGCGGGAGCTCGCTTCCAGGGGGATTACGTGGCTCGAATCGCAGGCAAGCTGGCCTGAGACTTGCCCGAGACTGCCCGGAAACGCCCCCTCTAGGCGACCTGAAGCCCCCTGAAGCCCCCTGAGGCCCCCTGGGAGGCGAAGGAGCCTTCACAATGGCCGGGGACCGTCGCCGCGCAATTCCTGATGCCGTCGGCGAACCTCCGACATAAGGGCCGGGAAAATCAGATCCACCACGGTCGGGTCCAGCCCGGCGGTGGTGGCAATCTCCTTCAGACGCAGCAGTTGCCGCTCCTCCCGGCCTTCGTCTGCCGGGGGAAGCGCTTCCTGGCGCTTCAATTCACCTACTTTGCGGGTCACACGGAACCGTTCGGCCAGAAGATGCACCAGGGCCGCATCGAGGTTGTCGATAGAAGCCCGGTATTCTCCAAGCTCCCGGGGGACCTGATCACAAAGGGGGGCTTTCTCACTCACGTCGCTATCACTCACCACTCTATCATAACAAGAGAGCTGGTTTCGGGAAAGACGGTGCAGCGCCCGGACAGTTCCCCGGACAGTTCCCCGGACAGTTCCCCGGACAGTTCAAAGAAGGAGTTTCTTGAGTTCTGCCTCGCCGGGATCAAGACAGACCCCCCGATCACATCGGACCAGAGGCTGGCGAAGAAGTCCCGGGTCTTCCAGGAGCTCCTCCCGGGGGTCGTAGTCCATCCAGGCAAAGCCCCGTTGCCGGTAGGATTTGCTGTCTGTATCGATCAGGGCTTCCATGCCTCCGCACCCGGCAGCGATCGTATCGAGCTCACCTGGCTGAAGCGGCTGGGCATAGAGATCACGTTCCTGAACGGTGATACCCCGCTCCTTGCAAAAACGAAGGCAACGCCGGAAAGCAGCTGATTTTTTTGTACCGATAATTTGTGGTATCATGGTCGGAGAATAAAATATCTGCCCCGAAAGGGCAATTTGCCTGGCCGAGCCCCACTACCGAACCCGGCTAGAGAGGCTCCCATCGGTTCCACTGCACCACCTCAACCAGCGGCTTTCGCTCCCGGGGAGAGTCCTCGGACTTCCGATGCTTCTCGTTCAGAGTCCCTTCATCGCCGGGATACCCCAGAGCCACCACTGTGACAATCCGGGTTCCTTCCTCGATAGCAAAGGCGTTCCGCAGGATCTGGGGGTCAAAACCCGCCATGGGGTGCGCGTAGAGCCCCTCCCGTGTTGCCTGAAGCATGAGGTTCATCACAGCCAGGCCCGTATCAAAGAGAGCATACTCCCTGTTGTCGCTCAACTGGCAATCCAGATCGTCCCGGGTGGTCACCACCAGCAGCACCGGCGCTTCCCGGGCCCAGTAGTTTCCGCCAAGAAGAGCTCCCCGGGCAAGCTCCAGGGCGTCATCGTCGTGGCACACCAGAAACCGCCAGGGTTGCTTGTTGTTGCAGCTGGGGGCAAGCACCGCCGCTTCCAAGAGTCTCTCCAGGAGATCCCTCTCAAGCGTGCGCGGCCCGTAGGCCCGTCTGGCCCGGCGGCTGAGAATTTCCGGTACGATCTCCGCCATATCTCTACCTCCTTGAGGATTCAACCAACGGGAGAATTTCTTTCACCAGGGAACGATCGGAATCGGAGAGATCCAGCTCAAGCAACTCCCCGGGAGTATACCACCCCGCCTGGAGATGCTCCCTCAGGATCAGCGGTTCCGGGGGAATCTGCACCCAATAGCCCACCAGCACGTAGGAGACGCCCTTGTGATCGAAAGGGATACTTCCTGCCTCGTCTCCTACGGTAACGGAAACCCCGAACTCCTCCCGAAACTCCCGTTCAAGACAGGAGCGTTCGTCCGGGTCTGCCTCGTCGCACTTGCCTCCCGGAAACTCCCACCGCAGGGGCTGGGCTCCCGTCTCCTTGCGCTGGGCGGCAAAGAAACGGCCCTCCTGATACGCCACGGCAGCAGTCGTTACCAGTCGGCCCTGACGGAAGAGCTTCCGTCCGGAACGTCCACAACACCCCATCTACAGGTTCTCCGGAAGCACGGTATTCAAGACCCGTTGTTCAGAGAAAGAGCACACGATGGAGAAAGAAGTGAAGCACTCCGGAAAAAGCGCCGATCATTCCCAGGTTTGCACTATGCCGGCCAAAGACTCTGTCCAGGGATTCCACGGCAGCACTCGTTACCTCGGTGCGTTCCTGATAATACTGGAAACAGAGGGCAAAACCCATGAGCATTCCTGCCACAGCGGGAAAAAGATCACCCACAACGGGCGGGGTACCAGGGGTCACCGAGAGAAGTTTCAGAAAACCCACCACAAAGGCGATAACCCCCATGGCAAGACGAAACCCGGTGTGCTTGAACATTTCCGGATTAAATACTGCGTGGAGGCGCATACGCTCGTCCATGCGGTCAAAGGCAAGAACGATTCCGGCTATTACGTTAGCAAGAATTGAGAGGAAGTAAATTTGGTACATACTATAAAAATACCCTGTTCCTGGCTGTCGGTCAATCAAATCGCTGAGTCGAATCGATCAATCGCCGGAGATCTTCATGGACAACACAGTTTGATCCCGGCCGATGACAACCAGAACCTCCAGAGATTCTTCATCCTCAAGGTCTTCCCTGGCAAGACGAAGAGGAATACTTCGCTCCTGCCCCGCCCGGGGGGCCAGATCGGAGATCCTCTGACCGGAGGAGGAAACGGTCACCACCGGCTGAGGTTCCTGGAAACCACCGGCCTCGAGTTCCCGGGCCCGTGGTTCGGGATCATCGGAACCGGAGCGGCTGCCCGAGGAATTCCGGATCGTCACCACCACCAGAATTTCTTCGGCGAGCAGGTAGGTCTCCCCGGAAAGGCGATATTCTCCAAGACGCACCTGGCCAGCCAGGGGACGAAGAAAGAAGAGATAGATGAAAAAGAGAATCATCACCACCACCACGTCGATCAGGGCGATAGCGAGACCCCGGTTGCGGCGAAAAAAACTGCCCTGGGGAGGTTGCCATCGGCGAGACCGGCACGCCTCCATCTCGGTCCGGCGGGAGTGAAAATGCAGTTCCTCGGACCCCGCGTTTCTCCAGGGAGCAGGAGAGAGCGGAGGATCGTCCTCTTTCATGAAAGACCTCCGGAAAAAGTGCCCAGCGAACGGGCCAGATCGCGGGCCGTGAACCACCCTCGTTGCGAGGCCAGATGTCGGCCTGCCCGGAGGTGGATCGCCACAGCGGTCCGGGCAGCCTTGCTCGCCTCCATCCCTGCGGCACAAAAGGCCCCGACAAGCCCCGCCAGAACATCACCGCTTCCAGCCGTTGCCAGCGCAGGACAACGGCCGTCAAAAAGCGTGATCTGACCACCAGGATCAGCAACGAAGGTGACGGCTCCCTTCAGAACAACCACAGCAGAACAGGTTTCCACAGTCCGTCGAAGCCCTTCCCAGGGGTTGCACGCCAGATCCCGCACAGACCAGCCCAGCATCGCCGAGAGTTCCCCCGGATGGGGAGTCAGAATCAGGGGAAACCCGCCCCCCCGGGAGCTATCCCCCCCGCCCCCCCCGGAAAGAAGATCCTCTCCCAGAAGGCGAAGAGCCTGGGCATCGGCCACAACAGGCAGGGAACGTTCCCGAGCTTCCTGGAGCAGTTCCTGCAGGTCCTCCCGGCTGGCACCGGTCCACCCCGGGCCGATCACGAGGGCTGACGCCCAGGCAACCGTCTCGTTTCTGCTCTCCCGGGTATCGCTGCTCACCATAAGAGAGGGATCGTAGCCGCCTGCTGCCTGGCCGCCCCCGCTGCAGATTCTCACCATTCCGGCTCCGCCGTAGAGAGCCCCCAACCCTGCCAGGAGGGGCGCGCCCTCTGTACCGGGAGCACCGCCGATCACCCCCACCCTGCCGCGCATACCCTTGTGGGCGTCAGCAGGCACAAGCGGAACCGGAAGGTCTTCAGGATTCACCAGCCGCACCTGAAACCGGTCGGTATCTCCGGAATCCCTGGCGTCCCGCACCAGGGCAGGAGGAAATCCCGGATCTACCTGAAACAGCCGCCCCGCCCCGGGCCGTCCCAGGGGAGTAAAAAGGGACAGCTTGAGGTATCCCGTCACAATGGTCACATCGGCCTGAACCCGGGGGTCTGCGGGATCGGGACCATCGCGAAAACCCGACGGGAGATCGACCGCAGCGATCGGGGCCGGCGAGGCGTTCATGGCCTCCACCAGCGAGACGAGGCTCCCTCGAAGTGCGCCGGCGAGTCCCGTTCCGCTCAGACCGTCCACGATCATCCGGGCTCTGCCCAGAAGCTCCTTCACCAGAACAGGCTCTTCGTCCCATACCAGCCGGGTGACACCCATACGCTCCAGGATGTCCCACTGCGCCGTCGCAGCAGCACCCAGGCTGGCCCGGGACGTGACCACCGCCAGAGGGAACTCCTCTTCCATGAGCGCCCAGCGTGCCATCACCAGGGCATCGCCTCCATTGTTTCCCGGGCCTGCACAGAAGACAAGAGGCCCCGGGGAGAGATCGTTCTTTTCTGTGTGAAGAACCCGCCGGAGCACCTCCCAGGCTCCCCGGCCGGCGTTTTCCATAAGAACCGCCCCGGGGATACCCAGCTTTTCCCGGGCAGCCTCGTCTATTCCCGCCATAACGGCCGAGGAAACCAGAAGATCCTGCTCGCGCATGGGCACACCTCCCGCAGCAAACTATCAGGGCTGTGGCAAGAGCCGATCGCTCCGCCACCACACTACCTGGGCCTGGTCGTGATAGCCCAGAAGAGCGGTAAGAACCCCATCGTAACAGAGATAAAAGCTTCGTGCTGTCAGATCCACTTCGGAAACCTCAAGAGACCGCCGTCGCAGGACGCGCCCCTCGTCGTTCATGATCACCAGCTGAACCCTGGAGGGGTTCTCCCGGGAGAGCAGAAAGAGATGTTCTCCCCGGGCAACTCCCGTCAGCTCAAAATGCTCCTCACCGTTACCCCGGGGCAGTTCCACAAAGCCTTCGTAGCGCCCGGATACCAGATCGATCCAATAGACCCGGGCGTGATCCAGGGCAATCCCGTGATCCCTGCCCGCAGCAGCATCCTTTTGCGCCCGGTAATAGGATATTTTCACATACAGGCGCGGCTCATCCACTCCGGCAACCACCTCGTTCAGAACCGGTATATACCCTTCATCCTCCGAGGGCAGGGGCAACCGGTCCCGACCAATCTCCACAGCTGTGAGAAAATCACCTTCCGATGAATAAAAAAAGGAGATAAATCCCTCTTTGATCCGGGTGATCACGGCCAACTCGTCCCGTTTGGTCACGGTCAGATCATGAATGAAGGGAAAGGGGGTTCCTCCTATTCCCTCCTGCCCCAGGTAATCAACCATCTGGCCGTTGTTGTCGAACCGGAAGATCTGACGATTTAAATGCACCCCCAGCTCCTCGTCCCAGATCGCCCGGTTACGGGGAATCCGATCCTCGGCGTAGAGAAATCGGCGGGAATCCACAGCGATCCGCCCAAGGCCCTCGAAAGGAAACGGCACGGCCCGGCGAGTTCCCGATTCCTCGCCGAAGTTACCCTCGGATAATGTTACAGGCCGGGGGTTGTCACGGGGCTGATAGATCAGACGAACCAGATCGCCGAAGGAGGTAAAGCCCATGATCTTGTTGGCACTGCCGTTCCCCACAAAAACAAGGCCATCGCGCATGACCACCGAATTGGGTTGCTGGGGCACCGTGTTGTCTCTGCCAAAGAGCCCCAGCTCGTCTTCCAGAAACCCCAGGCCGAGCCGAAATCGCTCCTCCCGCTCAAGAATCACCGCCGCAGAATCGTCGCACCCCGAGAAAAGAAGGGAGAAGAGAAGTGATAGAAGAAGAGCAGACAAGCCTGTCAGGGACAGAACAGGGAAAGGGCGCGTTGCATCAGCCATGGTGAGGGGAATAGTACCGACCGGCCGCTGTACCTGTCAACGCTGTCCTTGACCGCTCAGGTTCCTGCAGTATAGTCTAAAACGCTATGCTCGACACAGTCATCCAGATACTATTCGGGTCCAAATCGGAAGCGGACCTCAAGAAGCTTCTGCCAATCTTGCGGAACATCAATGCCCAGGAGTCGTGGGCCCAAAAACTCTCCCGGGAGGAGATCCTCAGCTGCACTGCCCAGTGGCGAAAGGAGGTTCAGGAGGGCCGTTCCCTGGACGATATCCTCCCCCAGGCCTTTGCCGTGGCCCGCGAGGCCGCCCGCAGGGTTCTGGGAGAACGTCCCTACGATGTTCAGCTCCTGGGAGCCATTGTTCTCCACCAGGGCAAGATCATGGAGATGAAGACCGGTGAAGGAAAGACCCTCTCGTCGGTCTCGGCGGCCTATCTGAACAGCCTCACCGGCAAGGGCGTTCATGTAATTACCGTGAACGACTACCTGGCGGAACGGGACGCATCCTGGATGGGCCCCGTCTTCGAATACCTGGGGGTCTCCGTGGGGTACATCGTTTCCGACATGGACAACGATGCCCGCCATGTGGCCTACCGCAAGGACATCACCTACGGAACAAATAACGAGTTCGGGTTCGATTACCTCCGGGACAATATGCGCTACGACCAGAGCGGCAAGGTCCAGCGGGGCCATACCTACTGTATCATCGACGAGATCGACTCCATCCTGATCGACGAAGCCCGAACGCCCCTGATCATCTCGGGCCAGACCAACGACGATACCAGCAAGTTTCGCGAGGTCAACCAGGTTGTTCTGGATCTCCAGGAAGCAGCCAAGGACCCCGAGACGGGAGACTATCCCGAAGAGCCCCAGGGTGATTACAAGGTTGAGGAAAAGACCCGCAAGATCAGCTTCACCGATCAGGGGCTCAACCACCTGGAAGAGCTTCTGGTACGGCGCAAGATCATCAGCGGCAGTATCTTCGACCAGGAAAACTTTGAGTATATCCACTACGCCACACAGGCCCTGCGGGCGCACCGCCTCTTTCACAAGGATCAGCAGTACGTTGTAAAGGACAGCAAGGTGGAGATCGTGGACGAGTTCACCGGACGAATTCTCCACGGACGTCGCTACAGCGAGGGGCTCCACCAGGCGATCGAAGCCAAGGAACGAATCCGCGTGGCCGCCCGCAACCGCACCCTTGCAACGATCACCTTCCAGAACTTCTTCCGTATGTACAACAAGATCTCGGGCATGACAGGAACCGCCGAGACCGAGGCCAAGGAGTTCGGAAACATCTACGGCCTTGACGTGGTGGTGATCCCCACAAACCGCCCCGTGGCGCGGATTGATCAGGACGACGTGATCTACGTCTCCTCCCGGGACAAATACAACGCCATTTGCGACGAGCTGGAGCGGCTTCACAAAAAGGGACAGCCTGTGCTGGTCGGCACAATCTCCATCGAGAAATCGGAAGAACTCTCGCAGATGCTCAAAAAACGGGGCGTTCGTCACGAGGTTCTGAACGCCAAGAACCACGCCCGGGAAGCCCTCATTGTTGCCGAGGCGGGTGCCAAAGGCTCTATCACCATCGCCACCAACATGGCTGGTCGCGGTACGGACATCAAACTGGGAGGAAACCCCGAGTTCAGGGCCCGCCGCTCCCTTCCGGAAGAGGCCTCGCCCGAAGAGATCCAGCAGGCAATCGCCCGGGAGCGCGCAAAATGGCGCCAGGATTACCAGGAAGTGCAATCCCTGGGAGGGCTCTTTGTCCTGGGAACAGAACGTCACGAATCACGACGGATCGATAACCAGCTCCGGGGGCGAAGCGGTCGCCAGGGCGATCCCGGCGAATCCCGCTTTTTTCTCTCCATGGACGACGACCTGATGCGCCTCTTTGGCGGCGGCCGGTTCAACCTGAAGTCCATCATGGAACGGGGCCTTGAGCCGGGTGAACCGCTGAACCACTCCATGATCAACAAAAGCATCGAGCGGGCGCAGAACAAGGTAGAGGAGCGGAACTTCGATATCAGGAAGCACCTCCTTGAATACGACGATGTGGTGAACGAACAGCGCAAGGTTGTCTACAGCCAGCGCGATGCCATCATGGAAGACGCAGCGCTGATCCAGCGCATCATGAATACCGCCGAGGATGTCCTGGAAGAGATCCTTGAGGAACACCCCGTAAGCGGCTCACTTCAGGAGGCCCAGGCGCAGCATCTCCTGGGATTGCTCCAGGAGCAGTTGCTCTTTTTTGCTCCCCGGGAAGCACCAGACTACGCAGGATTGGATCAGGAGGCGTTCCGCAAGACTATCCTCACGGAGATGCGCCAGGAGCTGGCCCAGAAAGAGGAGGTCGTGGGGCAGGAGCGGCTGAACTACATTATCCGCATCGAGTACATCCGCACCATCGATCAGCGCTGGCAGGAGCATCTGGAAAACCTGGAGGAGCTCCGCGAGGCGGTCTATTTGCGGGGGTACGCCCAGAAAAACCCCCTGCTGGAATACAAGCTGGAGGGGTTCCGCATCTTTGACGAGTTCCTGGCCGATATCAGGACAAAAATTGCCCGGCTCATGTTTGCCATCAGGGCCACGGGCATGGAAGAGCGCCGTCCCGCAGGGGTTGCCCAGGGTACGGCACAACACAGCAGCACCAGCCTCCTGGGATCAGGCCCGGCAGGAGGCGGCCGGGGGCCGGCTCCGCAGGAAGGAAGCCTTCCCCGCCAGAGCCAGGTCCGCAGGACCGTGCCCAAGGTGGGCAGAAACGACCTCTGCCCCTGCGGCAGCGGCAAGAAGTACAAACACTGCCACGGCAAGTAGCTTCTCCGGGCCAGCCCTGCGGGGCTGGCTCCTCTTCCAACTGACTCCCCCTGTTGACCAGGCTCTATCGGCGCTATATCAGAGAGTAGGCGTTGATGAACGAGAATAGCGCCAGCAGAAGCGTCACGGCAACAACAGTCTTTCTCATCTTCTCACTCCTCTCGGGGGGCAATCCTCTCGGGTGGCCAATCATCTCGGGGTCAGTCCTTCCGAGGTCAGTGCAGGTACCTCATGGGATTCACAAATCGCCCGTTATGGATCACAGAAAAGTGCAGATGGGGACCGGTACTTCGCCCGGAGTTTCCCATGGCCCCAATCTGTTGCCCCCGGGAAACGTTTTGCCCCACCCGAACCGAATAACTATCCAGATGCGCATAAAGCGTCTGGAACCCATCGGCATGGCGCAGAATAACAAAGCGCCCGTAGTTGCCTATCTGGCTCTCGACATGAACGACCCTGCCCGAGGCAGCCGCCCGGACGGGAGTTCTCATGGAGTTCACGATATCAAGGCCGTTGTGAAACCGCCGTTGCCCTGTGAACGGATCGGGTCTCATGCCAAAACCGCTGCTGATCCGTCCCCGCATGGGCCAGGCGAAGAGCTCGCCCAGAATAATCCGGCGCTCCGTCTCGTTCAGGCGCGCTCCCGGCACAAAGAGAACCTGTCCTTCCTGAAGAACCTCGCTACGCAGATCGTTGGCATCGAGAATGGCGTTCACCGATGATCCCTGCCGATCGGCAACCCGGGCCAGGGTATCGCCCCGACGCACCGTGTAGAGAAGCCCGTCCCGATCAGGAATCTGGAAGGTGGCCCCCGCCTGAATCCGCCGCACATCTTCGATGCGGTTAAAACTGATCAGCGTATCCATGGAGAGATTATGGCGAAGCGCGATCTCTCCCAGAGTATCGCCTCGTTGCAGCTGGTAGGTCTCAACCTGAAGCTGCGAGAACTCGTCGGTATCGACCCCCAAAACCTCTCCGATCACGGAAAAATCGCTCTCTTCGCGGCTCAGGGGAGAGCGAACAACCACCCCGGAAACGTCGGGTAGAGTAATCGAGGGAATTATCCGGGAGAGAATGATCTTGTCCACCGACACGGACAACAGGAGCATGTTCACCAGAACAGCACAAAGAATGGCCGCCGCGTGGAGCGGGATATCCCGTTCATCCAGGGTAAAGAAACCAATCCGCCCGGCAGGCAACGAAAAGGAGGGAGTCGCCGGGGCAAGGAGCCGCAATTTCGGGAACGCCATTTTTGGGAACCTGGCCTTCGGGTTTTGTCGGGACAAGCCCGGCAGAAACGAAAACAGAGAAGCGCCTCTCCGAAATTTACGCCGCCGGGGCTGCCGAAACCGAAGAATGGTCGAAGCCCCTGCGAAGGAACCCCGTTCTGAAGGTGTAACACGCTGGGCACGCCGTTTGCGACGTGCAACTTTCTGATGTTCTATCACGTTCGGCATACCATAGCAGTATCGACAAGAAAAAGGGAGCATATTATAGTCAAACAGTGCGAATTATCATCGTCACCGCTCTGCTCGTCGCCACCCTGGCCTGGTCAGTACAGGAGCTTCCGGCGGCGTTCCTTATCGTATCGGGCAACAGTATGTACCCTTTTGCGAGGTCAGGCCAGATTGTTCTGGTGAACAGGTATGTTTATCGCTTCTCCGCTCCCGATGCCGGAGATGTAGTGGCTTTTCGCACCCCCGATTCAGGAGAGCTTGCGATGAAACGAGTATCCGCTGTTGCCCCAGGCCCCCGCTATCATCTTGTCGGCGACAACCACCGGGATTCCCTGGACTCCCGTCATTTTGGATGGATCTCTCGGGACGCAATAATTGGGAGGGTCGAATCCCTTGGCCGTCGAGTATCACCGTAACACCGCGCAGCGAGCCCGGGAGAACCGAACCAGGCGGACGAGGATCACCGTCGTCACAGTCATCTTTGTCTGGACGGTTCTGATCGTTCAGTACGGCAATATCATGATCCCCGGAACTCCCGCAGCAGCCCGGGGCCCCACGCCGCTTCTCTTTGAGCGGGGACCGATCCTGGACCGGCGAGGTCGAATCCTGGCAATCCAGACCAACCTGGACACGGTGACGGCCTGGAGACCCCACATCCGGGAAATCGATCACACGGCTCGTGTTCTGGGCGACATTCTGGATCAGGATCACCGCATCATTGCAGAACGACTGGCAGCCTCCTCGGGATTCGTCACCATTGAACGAACAATCACCCCAAGCCAGAGCAGGAGAATCCGGGCAGAGCTCCAACAGGGGAATCTTCGCGGTGTCCACCTCCAGCCCGACCTGGGACGAAGCTACCCTGAAGGAGAGGCAGCCGCCGCAGTGATCGGCTATTCCGGTGTGGATAACGCAGGACTCGCGGGGATCGAGTACATGTTCTCGGAGTACCTCTATCCATCGCCACAGACCGCACGGCAGCAGCAAGCCACTGGACAAAAAGCCGCCGGGCAACACACCGCATCCATGGGAAACCAGGTCTTCCTCACCCTGGATCTTGCGATCCAGACAGCCGCCGATGATCTGGGAAAACGCCTTTTGAGCGAGCATCAGGCCGACACAGTGATGATCCTTGTGGCCGAAGCAAAATCAGGGGCTCTTCTGGCCATGTCCAGCCAGCCCTCGTTCAACCCAAACTCCTTCCAGTCCTATCCCCGGGAATCCCGCAAAAATCCGGCGATCTCCCGCATCTATGAGCCCGGCAGCGTTTTCAAGGCCTATACCATGGCAGCCTTCCTGGAGCTGGGAGGAATCACCCCCGAGGCCCGTTTTAACGCATCCAGGGCCTACACCACCCGCGACAGCGGATTCAGAATCACCGATATCGCCTCGTATGGAATCATCGGCCCCGAAGAGGTTATCAAATACTCAAGCAACGTAGGAGCGGCCTTTGCCTCCGAAACAGTGGAAGAGGGTGCGTTCTATACCATGCTCTCTGCCTTTGGCTTCGGAAGCCCCACCAGGATTGATCTCAACGGTGAAGAGCGGGGTTTGCTGGCCCGTCCCGACAGGTGGTCCAGCAGAACCAAGCCCACCCTGGCCATAGGTCAGGAGATTGGAGTAACTGCTCTTCAGATGGTGGCCGCCGCGACCCCTCTGGCCAACGAAGGGATTCTCCTGCGGCCCCAGATCGTCGACCGCATCGTTTCTCCCTCGGGAGAGGTTCTGCAACGGTTTGGCCGGGACCCGGTCCGGCAGGTTCTCTCACCACACACCGTGGAACTCATGCTCTCCTACATGCAAAGCGCCACCGGCCCCGGAGGAACAGCCCGGCGAATCAACCTTGAGGGAATAGCCGTGGCGGCAAAAACCGGGACAGCCGAAGTCTTCGATGTCCACCAGGGGAGGTACTCCGACAGTCATTTTCTTGCCTCCACCCTGGCTCTGGTACCGGCCCACGATCCCCAGCTCATTGTCTATCTCGTGATCGACCATCCCCGGGGAGAATACCTGGGGGGGCGAATCGCCGCACCCGCCGTGGGAGAGCTTCTGAACGTTCTTGCTCCCTATTACGGCATTCCCCGGGAAAGCGACACCACCCTGCAGCACCCGGGGCGGATCGTGATCCGGCCGAACCCTCTTCCCGAAGTCCAGGACCGAATGCCCGATCTCTCGGGCCTGCCCCTGCGCTCGGTCATTCCGCTCCTGGGAAGAGACGATCTGGCGGTTACCATCGAAGGAAGCGGCTACGTGGTACGCCAGAATCCTCCTCCCGGATCAGCTCTTCGGGAAGGAGCAACCATCACGCTGGAGCTTGAATGATCCACAACAGCAACAACGATGGAAACCACAGCGACCGGACGAGCCCCCGGCCTGCGTCTCCTCCAGAGCCTTCTCGGGAAGAAACCTTTTCCCTGCAGCCCACCCGCAGCGGTGAAATGACCCTCCTCTGGGAGGGGCGGTTCCTTCACAGCTCCGTCGCGCCTCGCCGGGAGGCCCGGCGCCTGGCTGAACGGGTTCTTCAGGAAGCACCTGATGCACTCGTAATTCTTGGAATCGGCCTGGGCTATCATCTGGAGGAGCTTCGCCGCCAGGCCCCATCCCTGCCAGTAGCCCTGGTGGAGCCATCCCGGGAGCTCCTGGATCTCTCAATCAGCCACAACGGCCAGACCTGGTGGGAAACATACCGCCCCGATCTGATAACCACCCCGGAAAACCTGGAAGACCTCACCCTGCACCTCAACCAATGGGGATCATATACCCCGGCCCTGGTAGTCCTTCAGGGTGTTGCCCGGCACTGCCCCGGGGAGGAGCAGAACCTCAGGGAAACCCTTCGGCGCTACCAGAAGAGACGCGAGGTGAACCGCAACACCCTGCGGCGCTTCGGCAAACTCTGGGTGCGCAATACCCTGCGAAACCTGGCCTCTTCGGGTCGCACCTGGGGCAATTCCGGGAAAAGCCCTTCCGAGGGGATCTGGCCCGGCATCGACGACCTGGCAGGATCTCTCCCGGGGGTTCCCGCGATCATCTGCGGCGCAGGCCCCTCTCTGGATACCGTCTTGCCCAACCTGGCCATTCTTCAGGAACGGTGCCTCATTATCGCCGTTGATACTGCCCTGAAAGTCCTCCAGAGGGAGGGGATCCACGCCCATTGTGCAGTTGTGGCAGACCCCCAATACTGGAACACCAGACACTTGGACAATATCAATTCCCGGGAAAAAACTATCGTTGTCGCAGAACCCGCCACCCATCCGCGGATTTTTCGCCTCTGGGGCGGTGCAGGCGTTCTGGCGGCATCGCTCTTTCCCCTGGGTTCATTTATCGATCACCGTCTGGGGCGCACGCAGAAACTGGGAGCAGGAGGATCTGTGGCCACATCAGCCTGGGATCTGGCCCGTCTCATGGGAGCCCGGGAGATCTACCTGGCAGGAATAGACCTGGGATTTCCCGGTTCCCGAACCCACTGCAAAGGCTCTTTCTTCGAGGAACGTCTTATCCTGCGGGGCCACCGGCTGGAACCGGCAGAACAGGGACTCTACCGCTATCTTCACGGGGCTCACGCCGAACCAGTTCCGGCAGCCCGGGGGGGCTCACTCCTGAGCGATAAGCGCATGGAGGTATACCGCAGCTGGTTTGCAGAACAAGCCCGACAGCACCCCGACGTTACGACCCGGCTTCTTACCCCCGAGTCGTCAGCAATCGATGGTGTGGGACTGATCTGCCCGAAGGAGCTGGAAAAACAGCTTGATCCAGGCCCGGAGAATAAAGAGCCCCCCGCCCTTGCCGTGGATCAGGTTCTGGCCAGAATACTCAAAACGGTGTCGCGCCGCAAAACGATGCCGCAAGAGATTCTCCAGGGTCTCCGGGAGAGCCTGACCAAGGTACACACCATCGCCCGCCAGGGAGCAGCCCTGTGTCAAACCCTGCAAAACCACCGGAACATCGACCCCCGTGACCTGGCCCGACTCGACCGGATCGATCAGCTCCTCTGTTCCTGCAGCGATCGGGAGCTGGCTGGATTTCTGGCAAACCAGGGGCTGGAGGAGGCGGCTGCCCACGCACCATCATCACCCCGGGAAGCCGTAGCTCAAGCCCGCGAGATCTACTCGGCCCTCTCGCAGGCCTGCACCTACCATCAGGATCTCCTGACCCGCTACGGCCTCGATTCGCTGAAATAATTTTCCCCGGTTTTTTCTGGTCTTTTATTCAAGTCACCACGTTACAGATCCGATACTGAGGGGAGAATCACAAAGCATGATTCCGGGGTGGTGTGTGTTTCCGACGTCCAGACACGCCACCCCTTTTTTTATCCGCTCCGAACAGGCAAGCCCCGTCGCAAGGAGCCCACGCCCCCTGGCTTCAACTCTTTCCGGGAATCACCACAGGAATTCCCCGGGCATTTTTTGAAGGAATCGACACCGTGCCGGCACCATCAGGAAAGACCGCAACCTCCTGAGGCGCGTAATCCAGGGCGCAGGCGCGATAGCTGACCCCGGCCCTTCCTCCTTCGGCATCCTTCGGCCCGGGCACAATCAAGGCCAGAGGAGCTTCGTCGGCGCCATGATCTTCCAGCGCAACCAGTTGCTCCCGGTAGCGGATAAAGGCACCCCCGGATGAATCACGCACCACGTCGGAGGAATGAATTGGCACCATATCCTCCACTAGAGCGACGGGAACGACAAACCGGGAATCGCCCCGGCCACCCAACAACCCCCGCCAGGGCCTCGGCTGCCAGGGAATTGCCAGAGTTACCGTTGTCCCCCGAGCCCCACCCTTTACGGCAAGACGTCCTCCCAGACCGTTCTCCAGAGCATCGCGAAGCCGGAACAACCCACTGGATTGCTCCGGGGAGTCAAAGAGATCCCGAAGCTGATCCTCGTCCAGCCCCCGTCCGTCGTCGGAGACCCTCACCAGGAGCTGACCCTCTTCACGACTGATAAAGACCCGCACCTGTCCCTGACGCGGCTTCTGCGCACGTTCCCGCTCCGAAGCCTCCTCGATCCCATGGGTAAGCGCGTTTTTCAGCAATTCCTCCAGGGCATCCCGCAGAAAAGGCCCCACCTCCACGGGGACAGTCTCGACCCCCCCGCCAAAAGAGACCAGGAGAGGTTTTTCCTGATCAGCGGCAATCTGATTCAGCCCGGCTCGCACCCGCTCCGTGAGATCTCCCAGAGGAACTGAAAGAAGTTCCTCCACAGCCTCGCAGAGATTATTCCTGAGCCAGCTTTCGGGATGCCCTTCCGGATCGCCCCCCTGAGCTTCGGGGCACCAACTGGTGAGAAACCGGAGACGGTCAAGAAGGGCCGGGGAAAGGGACAGAGGAAGAACAGGCCCGGCCTGTACCCAGGGATTTGTACCTTCGGTTGATCCCGAAAACCACTGCGAGGGAACCAGGCGGATCTCGCTATCAATCCCGCCAGCCTGATCCCCAAAGGATTCTCTCAGAACCGATTCCAGGGGAGGCTCACCGGCATGAACCACCAGAGCGGTAACCCGGGCCCGCGCCTCCGTCACCACCCCCTTGAGGACGAAAAAATGATCTTCCAGGACCTGGACCACCCGGGATGGGGACAAATCGGTCCCAGCAAGAACCAGGCGCACCAGGTACGGCTCCTGTCCCCGACTCAGGGCACCATCCAGGAGAAAGCGGCCCTGCTCGTCGAGGCGACTCACCTCGTGCAGGTCAAGTTGCGCATCCCAGTCGACAAAAGGGGAAAGGTCACACCGACCTTCTTCCCGGGGAGGAAGGGTCACCTCAACGGACTGAATCGTTTCCTGGAGCGCGAAGAGTTTCGGCAAGAGATCCTCACTGGGAAGATCGTCCCCGACCCCCTGGAGGAACCGCTCCAGCTCCTCCAGCGCCTCCAGAACCGCATCCTCCTGAAGAAACCGGGCCTCCCCGATCGCCCCGGCGATCATCTCATTCAGGCCGGATAGCCCGGCAATGCGGGCCTCACCCCCCTCGTCGGCCAGAAGACATCCCTGGAGTTCTTCGAGAACTGGCTGCACCACCGCTGAGATCGCACGTTCTTCCCTCATGCCGAGCGCTGCCCCGGCCGTACCGGCCGCATCGAAAGACATTCCACGGCCCTTCGGACTCGTTCATCAGAATCAATCCGGGCACACGCAAGGAGCCGGGGCAGAGGTCGCCCTGAAGACGGAATTGCCTCGACCAAAAGCACCCGGCGAGAGGCCGGGAGCTGATCAAAGAGCTCCAGAGCCTCTTCCTCAACACGAACCCCGGCACAGCGGAGAAACCCTTGGGCCGCCCGGGCTGCTATATCAGCATCCTTGTCAGCGATGGCCCGCTGCAAATAGAGCGCCGCAATTCGCTTTCCCGAAGCTCCCAGCTCCTGAACAGCCTGGAGACGCTCCTTGCGGCTGGACGATTCAAGAGCTGTCCGGCCCAGGAGAAAGATTCGTTGTGAGCCCTCCCGGGAGGCGCGCCCCTCAGCGTCGGAGGATCTCTCTTCCCCGCAAATTCTGCGGTAGGCCTGCACCACCCGGGCAACCCGGGCGCTCCTCAGCGCTTCGGCAGGAGAAGCCCCCCCGGCTGCGTCAGGATGGAGTTCCTTCACCAGACGACGATAGCGACGCCGCACCTCCGCCACCGGAGTATCGGGAGAAATTCCCAACTCACGAAAAGCCTCATCGATCCGCATATACCCCTCCAGATCCGCCACGCGCCATCGTTTTGGCCACAATTTCAAAAACCAGCGTTTCCAGGGCAAGGGTCCCCTCGTGAAGCAACTCCTCCCCGGAAGAGCTCTGCACCAGAGCCACCACCTCGGCCAGTTCCGCCGCGATCGCCGCAGGAGCAGAATCATGGAGACGGCGGGCACGGCGAAGCAAGCTTTCCCTCCAGGCCCCGGGATCGCCCTGAACAGGATCTTTTCTCCCCTGGGGACGCGTCCAGGCCACCATCTCCCGGGACGCCCCCGACTGCTGATCGTCGGCCCGAACCGAGACAACCCCGTCGGCGTTTACATCAACAGTGACGGCGATCCGGGGCTCGCCCCTGGCCGCAGCGCAGAGCCCCGAGAGGACAAACTTTCCCAGAGAGCGGTTATGGCATGCCTCGGAGCGATCTCCCTGGAGGAGATGAATCTCGGCCTGCTCCTGGCAGTCCGAGACCGTTGTAAAGAGCCGGGTCCTCTGGGTGGGGATCGTCTGGTTTTTCCGGACGATCGGCACACAGCTCCCGTCGGAGAGCTCCAGGGCCAGCGTTCCTGTCACCACATCGTGAAGGGTAAAGGCACCGGACCGGCGGGAGTCCGCCTGCAGGGAGGCTCCCACGGCCACCACCTCATCGGGGTTGATCTTCGATGCCGCAGCGACCGAAGGATAAGACTCGGCAATCCTTCGGCGAATCACGGGAAGCCGGCTGCTTCCTCCGGAGAAGACCAGTGTATCAAAGCCCTGGCGGTCAAAAGAGGCATCTGCCACGGCGCGGTCCAGCATCGCCAAAGCCCGATCGATCACGGGAGCGATCAGCTCCTCCATCTCCTGGCGGGTCAGTTCCACAGCAACATGAACCAACCCCGAAGGGCCTGTCACGAAAGGAATGGAAACGGTGGTTTGCGAAAGGTCGGAGAGCTCGATCTTTGCAGTCTCGGCCATCCCCTCCAGCATATGAGCGAAGGAGCGATCCCTGAGTGGATCAAAGCCGGTCTGAGCCTGAACCTCCCGGGCCAGCCGGTCAAAAACGATACGATCAATATCAATCCCACCCAGCTCCCCGTCCCCCACGGTAGCGATCACCGAGAAATCGCGCCCTTCCCGCTCGAGGCAGGTAATATCCAGCGTACCTCCCCCGAAGTCGAAGACCACAATCTTCTCCCGGGGAATATCGCGAGAGGCGTAGGGCAGGGCTGCCGCAGTGGGCTCATTGAGAAGCCGGACCTCCCGAAATCCCGCCAGGAGACCCGCTTCAACCGTAGCGAGCCGCTGGCGATCATCGAAGTGAGCAGGAACAGTGATCACCGCCTGCCCGGGAGCGTCTTCACCGGTGTAGCGGACATAATCGTCCCGGAGAACCCCCAGGAGGGTGGCCCCCGCCTCTTCGGGGCTTATTCGCTGCTCACCCAGGGGCAGGGTAACGCGCTCACCCATGGAACGCTTCACCTGCTGAAGTGTTCGGCCGGGGGCGCTCACTATCTGGTTGCGGGCAGCTTCGCCGGCAATCATTGCACCCCGACTGTCCAGACCAATCACCGAGGGAGTAAGAATCTTGCCCCGCCCGTTCGGGACCAGATGAACCTGTCCTCCCTCGAAAAAGCCGATGGAAGAGTTGGTCGTCCCCAGATCGATCCCCACAGTCAGCGCCATAGACGCTTCTCCCTTAAAGAGATGATAAGTTCCACTTCTCCAATGGCAATTCCGGTTCTGGCAGCAATGAGGTCACTTGAAAGGCCATGGTTATACAAGGCGATCACCTGGGCACGTTGATCACTCCCCTGGTCGCTTGCAGTATCCTGCCCGGGTTGCTGCTCCGATGGTGCCGAAACGGCACCGGCAGGAAGTCGCTGATCCGTCCCCGGGGAAACTCCGTCCCCGAAAGATCCCCCCTCGGACAAAGTGGAGCCGGAGGCACCAGCATCAGAACCAGAGTCCGGACCAGAACCAGAGTCAGGATCAGCATCAGAACCAGGATCAGCAGGTGTCAGTTCGGAAACCCCGCGGGCCCCGACAGCCCAATCCTTTCGCAAGGGATGAGCCTGAAGGTGTTCCAGAAGCATCCGTGCATCGTCTATCTGGCGGTCTGCCCGATCCAGAAGAGCTGATAAGGTAGAGATTCGATCTTCCAGAAGCGAGATGTGATGGTCGCTCGTCCGATCCAGATCAGCCACCAGGGTCTGGACCTCCTGGCTGAGATCCTCCAGGATTCGCTCCGGCCTGACCCTGGCAATAACCACACCCCGGAGCCAGAGAGCGAAGCCAAAGAAGAGAATCCCCGTTGTGAGAACATACATTCCAATCGTCATAGCCTAGCCGGAAAGATCGATATGCTGGCCGAGATCGGGGTCGCGGAATGTTCGATCCTCTCTCTCCTGGTCGTCTCCGGACTCCCCCTCATGATTTTCTTTTTTATCCGATGACGAACGCTGGTTGCCGCCCGTTTCCTGATCGTCCACCGTCTCGGGTCCAGGCGACACATCGCTGGACTCCCGGACGGTATGGCCCGAATCCTGGGAGCGCCGGGCGATCTCCTCGCCCGTAACAATCTGGTTTTGCGCAACGGCCTGCTTCAACGCGGCCTGTTCACGACCCACGGTGCTCAAGCGAACAAAGAGTGTCTGCAGGTCAATGGGCTGCATCGCCATTTCCGCCCCCCCTGTTCCGAACAGTTATATCGACCCGACTCTCCTCGTATTTTGTCACTTTGACCAGTCCCGCCTCGGCGATGTACGTCACCGCCCGGGTCTCTCGCCGCACCGGAAGCTGGGCATCCTTGATCATGATTTTTACACCGGGGAAAACCGTTCCCGAGGCACTCACGCGGCCCGTCGTCTTCAGCTCCTCCAGGTATGCATGAATCGCAGAGATCTCTTTGCCCAGCTTCTGCCGATGCTTCTGTATCTCCTCTTTGCGGGTTTTCATCTCGCTGTAGTGCTTGATCTTGTCCGGCGTAATGGGCCGCTTTTTCTTGCGCATTCCTTCAATGGTGGACATGTTCAGGACAATTTCTTCGAGTTCCTTCGAGAACTCACCGTCTTTTTCCTCAAGCTCCAGCAATCGGGCACGACTCTTGGGATCGTACCCCACTTCAACCAGGGTCTCCACGCCCGCAACAGAGCCAAGCGTCTTGGCATCGACCTCCTCGGCAGCGCGGATATGGCCACCTACAATGCTGGCACGCTTCCCCCGGCAGATAATACGTTTGTCAGAGTAGACCACACTATTGATGATACCATCGGAGACCACCACCATCTCTCCGGCCTCCACATGGGCGTTCTCGATAAACTTGGACCAGATGCTTCCTCCGGCAGTGACCCCGCCACTCCCCTTTCCGGCAATACCCTGATGGACGATCACATCGCCCTCTGCCTCCAGCGTACTCCGACCAACGCTACCCATAACCTCAAGATCTCCGGCAGCGCTGATGCTGAAGCCGTCATCCACGTTTCCTTTCACGATGATTGTTCCCAGAAAGCGAATATTGCCCTCTTTCACGTTGACATCACCGTTTACCACGTAGATCGGCTCCACTGTTACCCGGCCGTTCACAAGTTTCACCATGCCGTTGATACCAGCGAGGATCATCTTCCCGTCATCGGAGAGACGCGTGTTCTCGCCGATGGGCGCCTCAATTGCTTTCCCATCCTTGGCAGGAATCATCCTGCCTGTGACCGTTTGTCCGGGTTGCCCTTCCTCGGCGGGAACCATCCGGGCCAGAACCTGACCCTCCACCACATTTTCGATGCGGTTCAGCTCCTTGAAATCAACCCTGCCGTCCTTGCTCTCCTGGAGATGAACCTCTCGACTGTTCGTCCGGAAGTTGAAAGATGCCCGGGCATCGGCCCCGTTGGTGGGGCGCGTCCCCTCGGCAACCAGGATTGGCTCTCGATAGCGGGGACGCTCTTCCAGCGCCTGGAGAACATCCTCCTTCACGCCGTGTACCACGCCCTGGTTTTCCAGAGCGCGAAGAATGGTCTCGGCGCCGGGATCGGCGCCACCCTCGCCGGGAGGACTCATGGTTACAAGAGCCTTCATCTCTCCTTCGATAATATCGCAGTTTATGGAGGAATCATGGACAGGACTGTAGGCAAAAGTTCCCACGGGCACCCACTCGCCGTCGGCGCGTTTCACAACCCGGGAAACCAGGGAGGTATCGACCTTTTCAGAGGTGCGGTTTTCTATGACCATCAAGGCCTGTCGTTCCGAGACCGCATCACCCTTGCCTTGGGGAGGAAGAACCTTGAGCAGTATCCCTTCAGGGGCCATTCTCACCAGGGCTTCTCCATCGGCATCGGAAGAATCGTCATCTTCAAACCCAAAATCCATGTCCATGGAATCTGCATCGTCCGAGGCACCCCCCTCTTCCCGGGCAGGATAGGCCACCAGAAGAAAGGGCTTCTTGCCCATCCCAAGAACACCCCGGTTCCCACGCTCAAGGATTTCGTACTCGATTTTCTTCAGGGGCAGGCTCAGCTCGACCGAGGCCTCCCGGAGCGCTTCTTCCAGAGTTGCAGCACTGACGTTCACGTACTTCCGCTCGCTATCCTCGCGAGCGCGTGTCCGCATATACTCCTGAAGCTGCTCCATGGTCACCATTTACATAATTCCCCGCTTTACATTTGTCAGGCGCCCGCGAAGGCGCAAAATTGCCTTCGTATGCAACTGGGATATGCGGGATTCCGTCACTCCCAGGACAGCTCCGATCTCTTTCAACGTGAGATCTTCGTAGTAGTACAGGACAAGCACCTTCTTTTCTTTATCGGGCAACTCATTGATCGCCTCAATGATGACCCGCTTGATTTCCATCTTTTCCACCAGGGAATCAGGATTCCTGCCCTGGGGACTCTCAATGCTGTCACCAATGGTCATGCGGTCATTGTCATCACCGGCATACCAGACATCGTTCAGGGATAACACCGTGGTGCCGCTGATCTTCAACATGATCTTTTCGAACTCTTTTGGGGTAACCCCCAACTCGCTCGATATTTCCTGATCCGTGGCAGCGCGCCCCAGCTGAGACTCCAGGCGCCGGATGGTATCTTCCAGCTCCCGGGTCTTCTGCCGCACCGACCGCGGCACCCAATCAAGCTGCCGCAGTTGATCAAAAATGGCGCCCCTCACCCGGGTGACCGCATAGGTTTTGAACTTTACATGTTTCCCCGGATCAAACTTGCTGATCGCATCGAAAAGACCGATGACGCCATAGCTCACCAGATCGTCGAATTCCACGTTCTGAGGCATGCCCACGGCAAGCTTTCCTGCCACATACTTCACGAGCGGCAGGTACTGCTTCACCAGGCGGTTGCGGATCGCATCGTCCTTCGTCTTCCGGTACGCTTTCCAGAGATCTTCTTCGGTTTTTTCCGTCAGAACGCGGTCGCTCATTCCCCTCCCCAGTGCCCGTTCACGGGATCGTTCCCTCACTCATCACGGGCTATCATCGTCCGCAACGCCTTTGCGATCTGCGCTGTATCCTGTCCACCACTCCCCCCGGAGGTGGAGCTCCCACGTGCCTCAGGGAGGGAATCATCGGAAAACCCCTCCCCCTCCTGTTGTTGCTCATCGTCGCTCCGGGAGACAAAGGAACCGGCAAAACTGCCGATGTCCGGCATCTCGTCAAGATCGGATTCGTCTACCCCTTGACTACGATCGCCAGGACCACCCCTGTCAGGTGGCTCGGCCACTGCCTCATCACCGTCAGCCCGTTGCTCCTCCACTTCTTCCACCAGAGGTTTTTCATCCGGCGGGGAAGTCTTCTCCGAAGAGGCCTCACCTTCCAATCCGTCGTCGCCCATCTCCTGCGCATCAGAAGGGAACTGCTCATCCTCAACAACAATGTTCAGGGTGCTTCCCGGTGCAGAAGAAGCATCACCCCTGCCGGACGAACTCTCCCGGACGGTACGATCAGGCGAAGAAGGGGAGGAATCCAGGGGATCCACCAGCCCCGGCAGGAAGCGCTGTGCAAAAAGCGTTATCCCCAATGATCCCAAGGCAAATACAAGGGCAGCACCCAAGGCACGCACCACCACCGTCCCAAAGCCGACACCCGCGAGGATGCCCGCAAGAACAGCGATAAGCACCGCTAATCCAGCCGCCACTCCGGCAACCTTGAGATACTCTTCCATTGCCTACCCCCCAGAGTACGGCAAATTGAAAATTGCCGTCAAGTTGCCCCCGGAGTTACTCCAAACGGCCAAAGAGTTTTTTGAGAAACTGACCAACTCCCCCTCCCTCACGATACTCTACCCGCTCCAGCCGTCCCGCAATCTGATTAATACAGATGGACGCCTTACATTTGGGATCCAGGGCAAGAAAAGGCTTCTGCTTGAGAATTGCCTCCTGCACCGTGGGATCTTCGTAGAGATATCCCAGGTAATCCACCTTGAGGTTCAGAAACTGTCCGGCGATGTTGATCACCCGCTCGGCCACCTTTTTTCCCTCTGTAACCGATTTTACACGATTTACAATCAATTTGAGCCCTAAATTGAGGTTATCAATCTCGGTGGCAATAATCTTGATGATCCCGTAGGCATCGGTTATCGCCGTCGGCTCCGGTGTTGTGACGATCAGCGCCTCATCGGCAGCTCCCACAAAGGCCAGAACATTGTTACTGACTCCCGCCCCGGCATCAATAATGATAATGTCTGCGTGAGAAAGATGGTACAACTCCTCAATAAACCCCTGTCGTTCGTCTTCACTCAGGTTCGCAATCTTTGCAAACCCCGAAGCTCCCGCTACAATCTGTATTCCGTAGTCGGTATCCATAAGGATATCGCTCATCCGCTTTTGTTTCCGGATTACGTGGTAGAGATTGTATTTCGGGATGATCCCCAAGACGACGTTCACATTTGCCAGCCCCAGGTCAGCATCCATGAGAATCACCTTTTTCCCCATGGCAGCATAACTCAAAGCCAGATTAGTAGAGACGTTGGTCTTCCCCACTCCGCCCTTCCCGCTCGCCACGGTGATAATCCTCGTTCGCTTCGCGTCCGCTCCAGTCTGACCCTCGCGCTGGCGCATGATCGCCCGGAGTGTTTCCGCCTGATCTGTCATGCCTATTCCTGCCTTTCCTTGGCTTTCGGGAACTCATAGCCTTGATAATCGGACCCCGAAGATTCAGCAGGGCCTCCGGGAAGATCCTTCAGTCGGCGGAGAAACGTCTCCAGCCGTGCCCGCTCTATATCCTGGGGAACACTTTGACCATCGGTGAGAAAACTCACGGATTTTTGCTTCTCCTTGAGGGCACTGATGATCCCCCCGACACAGGCCGTTTCATCAATTTTTGTTACCACCACGGCCTGGTAATGAAAGGGTTCGAACTGGCGCAAAATTTCTTCCATGTCGGAGCGCTTGGTTGTGGCGCTCACCGCCAGATGAACCTCCCCACCCGAGGCTTGCACCAGGTGATTCACTTCGGCAAGTTTTCCGAAATCATTGGGACTCTTCCCGATGGTATCAACAAAGATAAAGTCAGCATCCTGGTGGAGAGCCAACTGGTTTTTCATGTCCCCCACACTTTCTACAGCATGGACAGGAATATTCATGATCTCACCGTATTTCTGAATCTGTTGAAGCGCCCCGATTCGATACGTATCTATGGTCAGTATCCGCACATCGAAGGGAGGATCTGCCACCGCACCGTACATAGCGGCCAGCTTGGCGATGGTGGTGGTTTTCCCCACCCCCGTAGGCCCTACCAGAACAAAAACGTGAGGACTCCGCCGCCGTTCCTGCCAGGGATAGATCGAGATCGATTCCTTGATTCGTGCCACCACCTCTTGCCCCAGGTGATCAGTATCAGAGAGTTGATCCAGAGTGCAGTCCCGACGCAGGGAATCAACCAGCTTCCGGATATAGACAGGAGAAAAATCATTCTCCTCCAAAACGTCGCAGATCGTCTGAAGCGCAGGAGGATCGTTCCCTCCCTTCCCCGATCCCTGATGAACCAGGGTATCCCGCAATGCTCTGATTTCCGAGAGAACCGATTCCATGGATTCACCCCCAGCCGATGAAGGCCCGGCCGGTTTCTCCCGGGGATTACCCCGAGCAGCTCCCCCCGTTCCCTCGCGATTGAGAACCTGCTCCAGAATTTTGCTCCTCTCCTCGGCCACAGACCCCCGCGTGACTACTTTCTGTGCCTGCGGGGCATGACTGCAATACCCTGTGACCTCCACGGCCGTACGCCGGAACAGCCCCAGGATGCCACCAACGCGAATCTCCTTGCGGGCAAGGATGCGCGCGCGATCACCATACTTCTGGCGAATAATCGCGTGGACCTCCTGGTCGGTGGGTGCTTGTTCCACAAAATAATCCATCTATCCATCCTCACTCTGTGGCTGTATCTCAATTTGTCCCAGGGATTCCACCGAGATATCCGAAGAGATCTCGGGAATCGAGAGAACGGCAGCATCGGGAATATCCCGAAGAAGGCTTTGTTTCACAAGCCTTCGGGCTGCCTCGGAGCAGAGGATCACCGGCAAGGCACCCTGCTCCTGCATCCGGCGCACCATTCCGGCAACACCACTCACCCATTCCCGGTGCTGCGCCGGAGGAAGAGCGCTCACGGGACCGCTGGCGGTATCGACGCGGCTATCCACAATCTGCTGCTCCAGGGCCGGGTCAATGGTGATCACACGAAGCAGGCGATCTTCATCAGCGTACTGAAGGCAGATTTGCCGCCCCAGAGCCTGACGGGTTTTCTCGATCAGAAAGCTGATCTCCTTGCTCATCGGCGCGTAATCTGCCAGGGTCTCCAGAATAACTACCTGGTTCCTGATTGAAACTTGCTCGTGAAGCAGCCCCTGAAGCACCTTCTGAATCTCTCCCAAGCCCAGAACATTATTCACCTCATCCACCACGGCCGGATAATCAGGTTTCAGCTGATCCAGCATCTGCCGAACCTCCTGTCGGCCCAGAAGGTCTGAGGCATGGCGTTTGATCACCTCCGTCAGATGCGTCGCCGCGATCGAAGGCGGATCTACCACAGTATACCCCGCCCGTTCAGCCCGTTCCCGATTTGCCTCGGCAATCCACAGGGCAGGGAGCCCGAAGGCCGGGTCCTGGGTGGCTTCTCCCTCAACCTCTTCCCGAACACCCCCGGGGTTGATGCTCAGGTAGCGCCCCATGCGGATCGTGCCGCGCCCCACCTCGACCCCTCGTATCTTCAGACTGTAATCGTTGGGCCCCAGTCTCATGTTATCAATTATTCTGATCCTGGGAACCACAAGTCCCAGCTCCAAAGCCATTTCCCGGCGAATACTGGTAATCCGGTCCAGAAGCTCTGCCCCCTTTTCCTTGTCCACCAGGGGGATCAGACCATACCCCAACTCCATGGAAAGCGGATCCAGAGGAGCAACGTGGGTGGGTTCCGCCTGGGCCGGGGCCTGGGGAGCCGCTTCTGCCAGGGCTACCTCAGCCTCGGCAGCTTCCCGGTCCCTGTTCTGAAGCCGGTATGCTGTGAAAGCCGTCAACGCGGCGAGCGGCACCAGCACATACCAGGGAAACCCCGGCAGGACAGCCAGAATCAGAAGGAAGGCCGAAGCAATCCAGTACACCCGGGACTGGTTACTGAACTGGGTTGCCACATCCTCGCCAAAGGTGCCATCAGAGATCGCCCGAGTCACGATCAAACCTGTGGCGGTGCTGATCAAAAGCGCCGGAAACTGCGAAACCAGACCATCGCCAATGGTAAGAGATACATAGGTATACAGGGCATTGTTGATGGACTCACCGTGGATCGATGTTCCCACGATGAGCCCTCCAATAATGTTCACCACGGTGATCAGAATACCGACCTTTACGTTTCCCGAGACGAACTTGCTCGCTCCGTCCATGGCTCCGTAGAAGTCAACTTCCCGTTCCAGGGCGAGCTTCTTCTTGGTCATCTGCTCTTCCGAGAGGGAGCCGTTGTTGTACTCAGCCTCGATCGCCATCTGCTTTCCTGGCAACGCGTCAAGGGTGAACCGTGCAGCAACCTCGGCAACCCGGGTTGCTCCCTTGGTGATAACCACAAACTGGACCGCCACCAGGATAATGAAGATGATCAGCCCGATCACCAGCCCCTCGGAACCCTCGGTACCTACAACGAAGGCGGCAAAGGCGCGGACAATTTGTCCTGAAAAAAGCTCTCCCTGACTCAGGATGAGCCGTGTCGATGAGACGTTCAACGCCAGACCGTAAACAGTAGTTACCAGGAGCAGCGTGGGAAAGACAGAGAAATCCAGAGCGTCCCGAGTATAGAGGACAATCAGGATCGTCAAGAGCCCCAGGAGGAGGTTCGCTATCATGAGCGTGTCGAGAAGGACCGTGGGCAGCGGAATGATCAGCATCATGATGATCACCACAACGCCGATCGCCACGATCAGATCGCTCCTCCGTCCGGCTCCCGGGAGGAAACCTGTCTGCTCTGTCCGGGGAGAATCAGCCATACATCACCTTTTTCCCCGTCATCCGGTAGACCTCGCGCAAAACAATAACCATCGCTTCAAAATACTTCTCCGGGATCTCGTCCCCTATCTCAACCTCGGCATAGACGGCTCTGGCCAGGGGCTTGTTTTCTATCATGGGAACCCCCGCCTCCTGGGCAATACGCCGTATCCGCAGAGCCGCTTCGTCCTGCCCCTTGGCCGTAACCGTGGGGGCGCTCATCGTGGCCGGATCGTAACGGATCGCCACGGCGAAGTGGGTCGGGTTCGTAACCACCACATCGGCAGTCTGGACATTCTGAACCATGTTGCGCGAGAGAAGATCCTGCATTCGTTGCCGCATGCGGTTCTTCACTTGAGGATCACCCTCAAACTGCTTGCGCTCCTCTTTCACTTCCTGCTTGGTCATTTTTAACTGTTCCCGATGCTGTTGCCGCTGGAAGGCGTAGTCAAAGAGACTGATAAAAAGCAGAAGCAACGACGCTGTCAACAGCAATATGAAGACAGTCTGCGCCACAAATGCAAAGGATTGCTGGTAGGGCAGCCGGATCATACTGGTCAGCATGTCAAAACGACTTCTCACCAGCAGATACGAAACCGTCCCGATAAGAATAACTTTACCAATATTCCGCATAAAATTATACAGCGCTTCCACCGAAAGAAAGGAGCGTTTCGCCCATTTCCCCACATTGGGTGCCACACGGTTTATATCAGGGCTGATCGGTTTTGTGGTAAAGAGAAACCCGAACTGAACAACATTCCCAAAAATCGCCGCAACAAAGGAGACCAGCGCAAGGGGCAAAATAATACGCGGAAAGAAACCGTAGAAAGCTCTCATGAGCAAGCCCGACTCTCCCGGATCAAGCTCCCCCGCCCGGGCAAGATAGAAACGGGTCATCTCCAGAATCAGTTCCAGCATATAGGTCCCCAGAAGCCCCAAAGCCACCACAGAGAAAAGCATCACCACGGCGGAACTCACGTCGGGGCTTTTTGCAACCTTTCCCTCTTCCCGGGACTTGCGGATCTTCTGCTCGGTGGGGTCCTCGGTTCGTCCTTCCTCCTCGGCAGCGAACCACTGGAGATGCATGGCCGCGAGCTGATCCCGCAGGAGCTCTTCAGAAACAAGGAGAGCCGACTCTTCCGATGCAGAGGGGGCGCACTCTCTCACGGACCGCCTCCCGGGGAAAGCCCTGGCCCTGCGGAAGCGCTGAAAAGCATATCTATCTGATGGAATGCACCGTCGATCACAATCTCGAAGGCCTCCACCAGAAAGGGCATGGTAAGAAAGATCAGCAGGAAGGCCAGGCCGATCGCCATGGGAAAGCCCAGCATGAGCAGGTTCATCTGGGGAGCAGCCTTTCCGAAAAGCCCCATCGTTACCTGTAGCAGAAAAAGAGTACCCAGAATGGGAAACGAGAGGACCAGGCTCTGTTCAAAGAGCCTTCCCAAACTACCCGTCACAAGGGGCATCACATCGGCTCCGGCCGTGGCAAGGCTGGGGGCGGTCATTGCCGAAAATGTTCCCTGGACCCCCTGAAGGAAAATCCGCTGCATCCCTCCGGAGATAATGAAGACCATCATCGCGATCATATTGAGAAATTGTCCCACCAGGGGGATCTCGATCTGCGCCATGGGATCAAAGACCTGGGACGCTCCAAATCCCATCTGGAGCGAAAAAAACTGACCCGCCAGCTGGAAAACGGAGAAAAGCAACACCAGAAACATCCCCGTGAGGATACCGATCAGCATCTCTCCCACGGCCAGGAGAATAAAATCCAGGCCCGTTTCCGGCAGGGGATAACCTCCGGAGATCACCGAGGGAAGCACCGCAAAGGCGGTAAAAAACGCCACAGCCGACAGGGCCAGACCGGGAATCGCCTCGGAAGAAGTGATGGGCGAAACCTTCAGCAACGCATAGACCCGGACAAAAACCAGGAGAAAGATTGGTGCGTTCAGGACGATCCCATCGAGTACCATAGCGGTTACATGCTCCCGATCTGATTCAGCAGCGTCAGGGTATATTGCATCAGCATTTGCATGATCCAGGGGCCAAAATAGATCAGAGCCAGAAGAATCGCCGCGATCTTGGGCACGAAGGTGAGGGTCTGTTCCTGGATGCTTGTGGTAGCCTGGAGGATGCTGATAATCAAACCCGTCACCATGGCAATCAGGAGGATGGGCGAAGCTACAATCAACAGCTGAAAAATCCCGCTCCTGAAAATGGTAACCGCCTGGCCGAGACTCATGAGAACCCTCCGAAACCTACCACAAGCTGCTGGATGATCAGATTCCAACCATCAACCAGCACGAAAAGAATCAACTTGAAGGGCATGGAGATCATCACCGGCGGCAACATGATCATACCCATGGACATGAGCACTGAAGCAACCACCATATCAACCACGATAAAGGGAATAAAAAGGAGTATCCCGATTTTAAACGCCACCGTGAGCTCGTTCAGAACAAACGCCGGGATCAGCACATGGGTGGGGACATCAGCGAGTGTCTCGGGGCGGTCCAGATCGGCCATGCGCATAAAAAGTTCCACACTGCGAGTATCCCGTTCCATTTGACGAAACATGAAGATTCGCAAGGGTCCTTCAAAGCGACTGTAGGCAGTGTCCAGACCAATCTCCCCGTCTCTCAGCGGAACGTAGGCGTCGTCGTAGATCTCCGTCAGAGTAGGCATCATGATAAAAACCGTCATAAAGAGAGCAATCGCCATGAGAACCTGGGTGGGAGGAACTTGCTGAAGCGAGAGCGCCCGTTTCACAAAGTCCAGGACGATGGCGATCCTCAGAAAACAGGTCATGATAATAATGATCGACGGGGAAAGGCTCAAAACGGCCAGCATCAGCAGAAGCTGGAGCGAAAAGGCAACCTCGGCCCCGCCATCGGGTCCACGAAGTTGCAGATCCAGAAAGGGAATTTGCAGCCCTGTTTCACCCGGCGCCGGCGAGAGGAGAGGATCACCCAGGGTATTCACATCGCGGTCTCGCACAGATTGGGCCGACAACGATACAGGCAACGCTGTCGACAGGAGGAGAAGCGACAGAACCGCCACAGCCAGAAAACAGGGCCGTCTCATCGCCGCATCTTTCTCAGCCGTTCCTGTTGAGCTGCCAGAAAGGAGCGGGGAGGTTGTGCTGCGGTTCCGTTGCCGGGAGCAACGGCGTTCCCCGCCAATCGGCCCAGAAGAACTCCAAAGGAGGGCGGGGTTTCGTCTTTTGCCGTTTTCTGCGACCCCGCCAGGACAAGCTCGTCTATTGTTTCCTGATCTTCCACACGGGAGATAAGCTGAAGCGATCCCTCTCCGCCGCCCAGGAGAAGCACCTCCCGGCCGACCATGACCGCGTAGAGCCAGGTGTTTGTCCCCAAGTCCCGCGAGGCCAGAAGCCGCAGAGGAGAATCCTCCTCGGTCCGGACATGAGGAACCCTCCGGCGAAGGAAAGAGATGATTCCATAGACCGCCCCAATGACCAGAAGCAGGACCAGCACCATGCGAAGGAGATCACCGATCCCAAAGGCCCTGGTATTGCCCCCGTCACCGGCTGCCTCAGCAGCCCCTTCTGCAGGCGCCCCCTGAAACCGGAAGACGCTCTCGTCACGTCCCTCCTGGAGAAGAGGCGCTTCATCAATCACCGGCACATCCTGCGCGGAAATCTCCTGCCCGGATGTCGGTGCTTCAGAGTGTTCCTGTGCAACAATATTCTGTGTTGGAACCAACGCCACGGCGGCACATACAAGCGCCACCGCGACCAGAGCCGCTACACCACGTGGTTGAAACAATGTTCCCCTCCCTTTGTATTTTCCCTGCCCGGTCTGCCGCCCCGGCGGGGAAAGCCCTTCTCAGGTCATATCGGAAACCCGCTCCATGGGCGATACGATTTCGGTTACACGGACACCAAAGTTCTCATCGATGACCACAACCTCTCCCTTCGCGATCAGCTTGTGGTTCACCAGAATATCTACGGGCTCTCCAGCCAGTTTATCCAGCTCGATGATGGTACCCTCTCCCATTCCGAGAATTTCACGAATAAGCTTTTTGGTGCGGCCCAGCTCAACGGTCATCTCCATGTAGACGTCCATGAGCAACCCGATATTACCGTGCTCGGAAATGCCCGTGCTTTGCTGGAGATTCGGAAACTGCACAGACTGGACGTTAGCCCCGGAGCCGAACATTCCTCCTCCGCCCGGAGGCTGCTGCATGGCTCCACCAGGAAATCCGCCACCCATCTGGCCTCCGCCCATTTGGCCTCCGCCCATCTGGCCCCCACCCATTTGGCCCATCTGGCCTCCGGGAGAGGACATGCCCCCCATGTTCATGCCCATGCCCATCCCCCCGTTCATCATGTCGGGAGCACCGGCGCCGCCCTCAAGACGGGCGGCAAAGGAGCTTTCAAAGATTTCGTAGATCACCACCGAATCACTATCGCCCAGTGTGACGGCGTAGCGGGCGTAGACAGGATCACCGGGCAACCCAAGGGAATCGGCCGTTACGATTTCCGCCTTGGGAGGCTCAGGCATGATGGTGGCACCGGTTTTCTCACTCAGAGTATTGATCACCGGCCCCGAAACCTGGGCAAAAACCTCCTGGACTGCGTTCAGCGAGGCATCGTCGAGCTCCACCCCGTCAAGCCCCATCGAGGCGGCAGCGATCTTGACGGCATCGTCCGCAGAGAGGATATAGGCATGATCCCCGGCGTCGCCCAAGCGGTAGCTGATACGAACCACCTGACCGCTAAACCCGCTGGGAACTCCGGAGTTCACCGTGGGGGCATTCATTTTGACGTCCTGACTGGTTATCATGGCCATGTTGGACTGTTGCTGCTGCACCGTCTCGGAAAGGGCCGCCTTCAGCCCCTCCAGAGACCCTCCCGAAGAGGACGATCCACCGGAGGAGCTTTCACCGAGATCTATGTTGCCTGTACCGGCCAACAGTGCATCTATTTCATCCTGGGACAGGGATCCATCACTCATTCCCTACTCTCCTTCTTCCGCCACGAGTTCTTCAAACTCTTCCGTCTCGATCGCCTCGATCCGCCCGGTCACCTGAACGGCAAGCTTGTTTGCGATCTGCCCCGGTTTACACCAGAACTTTTTTCGGTCTCCCACGCGGAGCGCCATATGGTCGTAAATATGAGAATCCTGGAGGCGAATGACATCCCCCACCGTCAGGGAAAGGACGTCCCGGACGGTGAGATCCATGGATCCGATCTCTACCACCATGGGAACCGCAATGGTAGAGAGGCGTTCCCTCAGGATATTCAGGTTCTCCGTGGTGGCTCCACGCCGCACCGAGGAGTACCAGTACTGAGCCGAAAGCTTGGAGATAATCGGCTCAATGGTAAGGTAAGGAATACAGAAGTTCATCATCCCCTCAACCTCACCGACCTTTGTCTCAAGCGTAACCAGAACGACCATTTCTGTGGGCGGCACGATCTGCGCGAACTGGGGGTTTGTTTCGATTTGCCCGAGCCGGGGCCGCAGATCAATCACCTGGGACCAGGCTTCTCGCATGTTTCCGAGAATCCTCACGATGATTCCCTCCATCACGGAGGTTTCGATATCGGTAAGATCTCTGGTCACCTTGGTTCCCTCACCCTGGCCGCCAAAGAGCCGATCGATGATGGAGAAGGTGATTGCCGGGTCGATCTCCAGGATTGCCGATCCCTTCAGGGGATCCATATTGATCACCCCCAAGGTTGTGGGGTTCGGAATTGAGCGAATGAACTCCTCGTAGGTGAGCTGATCCACACTTGCCACGTGAACCTGTACGAGACTCCGCAACTGGGCGCTCAGGGCGGTTGTTGTGAGTCGGGCAAAGGTTTCATGCATGATCGAGACAGTGCGGATCTGCTCCTTGGAGAACTTGTCGGGTCGCTTGAAGTCATAGATCTTGATCTTCCGCGATTCTGTGGGCTGAGAAAAATCATCAGTGTCCACATCTCCCGATGAGATCGCTGTGAGGAGTTGGTCTATCTCGTCCTGAGACAGAACTTCGTTCATACCGGTTCAGGCCCCCTTCATACCATTTTTTGCATAACCCTCGGCCTTTTGCAAGGCACGGCTCCTGTCTTTCTGACCAAACGAGCCATTCAGGCCCCGTCTTTTGCCAAAAAGAGAAACCCCTCCGGGAGCGTCAGACTCCTAGAACTCGATGAACTCATAGCGACTGAACGCCACGTCGCGGACCCGGTTCACCATGATCCTGTTGATCTCTTCCCGGAGATCCTGTTTTACCCGCAGGCGGTTCTCTACCCCTTCCAGTTCCCGGATAGACCGGGAAGAAAAGTATATCGCAACCGCCTCACGAATCTGGATCTCCCGCCGGATTAATTCCTGCAGGGTCGCGTCCGACTCGGGGCGATATCCGATGTGGGGGGTGACGATAAAGGTTCGCCGCACCTCATCCCTGGTGGTGCCCCGGACATCGCCAATCTGGCTGAACCAGTCCAGCATTTCGGCGCCGCCCCGCTCGTACTCGCTATGCAGGGGAAGGCGTGTGGTATCTGCCCTGGCACCTCCGCCCATGGCCCGGACGGTGATTACCACCACCACTACGATAAATACTATGGCACCAATAACGATGGCGCTCCACTTGAGAATATCAATAACAACGGCGGGGAGAAAACCGATTTTCTTTTTCCCCGCTGCAGGCTTGTCTTCACCGCCCGATTCATCTTCCGGATCAAATAAGTCATCAGACATCGCACATCCTCCCGGAGCAGAACAACTCTGCCCCAGACGATCACAAGTGACCGTCGGTAAGTATTATAACATCAACCCGGCGATTATACGCCCGTCCCTCGGCAGTTGTATTATCGTAAAGAGGGCGGTGTTCACCAAGCCCCATCACCTGGAACTGGGATTCCTCCACACCAAACTCCGCCAGATACCGCAACACTGCCAGAGCCCGTTCAGTGGAGAGCTCCCAGTTCGACGGCCAGGGACCATTGGGGTCAGTCGCGATATTATCGGTATGACCTTCTATTCGAAAAGTCCTCTCGGAAAGTATTTCCAGAGAGAGAAGACGAGAGAGACGTTGCAGGATCCCCCGGGTTTGCTCGATCCGGACCCGGGCACTGGCGGTCTCAAAGAACGAATCACCTGCCAGGGATATCACGAGCCCCCGTTCATCTTCCTGGACACGCACCATCTCGGACTGTATCTCGGGCTGAAAAATGCTGATCGCCTCGCGGCGGGCCTCGCTCAGGGCCCTGCCCCGCTCCATGGAGGGGAGAGATTCTATAGTATTACCAAGTTCTGCCAGTGGCCCCGCCTCAAGGGTGTTTCCTCCCTCGAGGCTTCCCAGACCGGGAAAGGCGGCCAGTATAAGCCGCAACTGATGGCCATCAATGGTGGCAGTGGTAAGGAGCATCACGAAGAAGGTAAGCAACAGCGTCACCATGTCTCCGTAGGTGAGCATATAGTCGGGCGCGCCTTCGGGAGGACATTTCTTGCATTTTTTCCGATCACCTGCCATGGCAGCTATCCTCTATTCTGCGCATATCAACCTGCTTCTGCGCATATCAATCAGCGCCGCTCTCGCTCCGCACGGCCTGCCGCTGACTCGGAGGAAGGAAGGAGACGAGTTTCTCCAGCAAGATCCTCGGGTTATCACCGCTCTGGATCGAGAGGACTCCTTCGATGACGATTTCCTTTACCCGGCTCTCCTCCTTGTCCCGATCTTCCAGCTTGCTTTTCATGGGAATAAGAAAGAGGTTTGCAAAAAATGACCCGTAGAGGGTGGTAATGAGCGCCGTCTGCATACCCCGTCCGATCGCCGTGGCATCACCACCGATGTTTCCAAGCATGGCTATGAGCCCTACCAGGGTTCCGATCATACCGAAGGCAGGCGCAATTTTGGACCAGTCGTCAAAAACCTTGATTCCCGTGGCGTGGCGCTCCTGAAGCTGATCCAGATCGGCGTAGAGAATACGCTTGATAATATCCGGATCCGTTCCGTCCACCACCAGCTGGATACCCTTGCGCATGAACTCGTCTTCCACGGCGTCCAGGTTGTCCTCCAGGGCCAGCAGGCCCTCTTTCCTGGCCCGGTCGGAAAACGAAACGAGCTGACTGATCAGCTCCTCCTCGTTCCAGGTTGTCACGGTAAAGACATGACGCAGGTAGCTGGTGATCCCCAACATACGACTCAGGGGGTTCGCCACCATCATGGCTCCGAAGGATCCCAGGAGAGTAATAAGAACAGAGTCTATGCTTATGTAGGGACCGATCCCCACACCACCGAGAATGATTCCCACAGAAACCATAACTATCCCGGTGGTAATTCCAATTATTGTTCCCAGATCCATCAGAACTACTCCTCGTTCTTGAACAGACCGATCATGCGCCGGTACTCGACAATGCGGCGAAAGAGCGTCTGGTAGTCTTCACTCACAACCAGACGCTTTCCGGAAAGCATGACGAGGGTGGTATCGGGATTCAGTTCCACGTACTCAATGTGATGAGGATTTACGTGAAATACCCGCCCGTCCAGTCGTGTCAGTTCAATCATCGCCGATCAGGGTACTCCCTTTACCGCTTCAGTGTTAAGACTTCCTGCAGCAACTGGTCTGCTGTCTGGATAGTCTTGCTGTTCGCCTGAAACCCCCGCTGGGTAACGATCATATCGGTAAACTGCTCCGAAAGGTCCACGTTGCTCATCTCCAGAGCGCCCGCGATAACCGTTCCCTTTCCTGCAACTCCCACAGGAGCAATATCGGGAAGCCCGCTGTTTATGGAAACCTGGAAGTTGGTCTCTCCCGTCTTCTCCAGCCCTCCGGGGTTGGTGAAGGATGCCAGGGCCACCTGACCCAGGGAGCGGTTGTTCCCGTTGGAATAAATTCCGGTGATGATCCCGCTCTGATCGATCCGGTAATCTTCCAGGTAGCCCATGGTGAAGCCATTCTGGTTAAATACCTTGGTAGAGCTTTCCGAAGCGTACTGGGTCATACTGTCCACGAAAGCCCCGGCCCTGCCCAAGTTGAGGTCAAAGGTCTGAAGCTGCACCTCATCCACAGGGAGGCCCGTCTCGGGATCCAGGGGGATGCTGCTGCGCGGAACCTCGAAGGTCACCTGGACTCCCAGATCATCGTCGTTCATGAGCCCGCCCTCGGCGTTCTGCACCGACTGCAACGTTCCGTCGTTGGAAAACTCGATAATAAAAGTTGCTCCATCAACGCTATCGACACCGCCCACCGAGAGCTGCTGGGGGATAACCTCGTCGCCTTCCGGCCCCAGGGTTGTCGTGGCGATCCACTGATTCTCTGCATCGGGGTTTCGGGTGAAGTCGATCCGCAGGGTGTGGGTATTGCCGAAGGAATCGTAAATGTCGTACTCGGCGGTCCAGGTTCCATCAAGAATCTGGGCATCCGTTGCATCTTCGGGAATCAAGGGGGTGTTCTTGTTCAGGTTTGAGGCCAGAAAGACCTGGGAGGTTGCCTGGGCCGGGTCCTTGCTCCCCACGGGAATCACCAGATCCTCCACGCGGGCCGAGGTGTTCACCATGGTCTGGCCGTCTACCGTCTGGGCCTGCCAGCCCTGGACCCGCATTCCGCTGGCGGGGTTCACCAGGTTACCCTGGGCATCGAGCCCGAAGGCCCCGGCCCGGGTGTAGTAGTTTTCGTCGCCGGCACGAAGCATGAAGAAGCCCTCTCCCTGGATGGCCAGATCACTCTTGACTCCCGTGGTCTGGAGCGATCCCTGGGTATGGAGGGTATCGATGGTAGCCACCTGCATGCCAAGCCCTACCTGCTGGGGGTTGACGCCTCCCACTCGCTCTCCCGGCCGGGCGGGCCCCTGCATCATCTGGGAGATCATGTCCTGAAAGTTGACCCTTCCGCGTTTGAACCCCGTGGTGTTTACGTTGGATATGTTGTTTCCAATCACATCCATTCGCGTCTGATGATTTTGCAGGCCCGAAACGCCTGAATACAATGATCGCATCATAGGGGTGCTCTCCTCTTCATCAACTTCATAAACCTCTTCACCTTTACCATTGCGATCATTGCAAGATCCTCTGGATCTCGGAATAATCGTAGGTCTGATTATTCACCGTAACCTGGGGGACGCCCCCCTGGGTGACCGCCGAAACGGTTCCGCGTGTCGTCTGAGCTCCCTGGCTTATCTCCACGGTTTTACCCAAAACATGCACAGCCCGGTCAGCCATAAGGCTCTCATTCAACTCCCGGAATCCCGTCGCCACGTTGGTCATCTGCTCAAGGGCAGAAAATTGGGCCATCTGGGCAATAAACTCCTTGTCCTCCATGGGATTCGTGGGATCCTGGTTCTGGAGTTGGGTAAGAAGAATTTTCAGAAAATCGTCTCGTCCAAGCTCCTGGCCCGATCCCTTCGCCCCGGAGAGAGCCTGGTTGAAGGCGTTTGCCTGGGACTGAACCCGAGACTTGTCGGTTGCATCCATCGTCATTGAAATATTCATTTCTGCTCCTCAGTTCCTCGGTTCCGTCGTGCTCGGGAGACCTCAGGCAACGAGGTTCACCCGGCGGAGGCCAAAGTCATAGGCTCCAGCATCCTGGACACCTTTGCTCAAGGCCTCTGCCCCCTCTCTGCGCGAGGGTCCGGAACCTCTGCCTGCCTTGCCCCGGGCGCTCTGATCGCCCTGCTGCCGGGCATCGCCGGTGCTGACCTCCAGGGATCCCATCTCCAGCCCTGCTTCGGCGAAGGCCCGTTCCAGGGCTGCCAGGTTCTGTTCCACCACCTGGCGCACGTTTTGATTATCGACAAGAATCCGCCCGGCTATATGGCCCTGTTCCATCTGCAACAGGATCCGCACCCGCCCCAGCTCGGGGGGGCGAATGATCAGGCGGATCTCACCCCGGTCGGAGTCTTTCATCATCACTTCGGCCTGACGAACGATGGAATCGCCCAGCGAGCCATTTAAACGCCGGGCCAGGGATGCCGTGGCCTCGGGAACCGAGGCAGCCCCCCGGTCCTGAAGGGGCGATGAAGCTGTATCCAGTCGAACAGAGAACTCCCGTCCCTCCGAGGTCACCGAGGAGTCTTCCTCGGACAGCTCCTCCGAGAGATTCACCACCATTTCACGTACCAGGGAGTCACGATCCTGCTGCCCCCCCTGCTGGTCACGGTGTTCGCCGCTGCGACGATTCCGCAACCGCTCGGCAGACGCCGACGAACGCCCTTCCAGGGGAGCAATCTCGCCGGCGTCCCTGGATGGACCCCGGGGAGGTCCCGAAGAGGTCCCCTGACCTCGTTGTGCAACAACACCGGAAAGAGTGCCTGTCGCCCCGTCCGGATCAGAGCTCCCTTTTTCCTGCCCTGCCTCAACACCTGGTGTGCCACGGGCTGCTTCGGTCCGAGGAGATGCTTCTCCGGAATTCCTCTGGCCGGTGTCCTCCCGAACCTTCGACGTGTGCCCAGCCTGTCCAGCGGCAACTCGGCCCCCCCCGGCTTCTCCCGGGGAAGTTCGGTTTCGGCCTGCCTCGGCCCTGTCTTTCCGGCGAGATATGCTCCGCTCTGATTCCGTCTCCCCTTCTTTCAGTGCGGAGACCTTGTTTTTTTCGGCATCTTCCTGCGATGCGTCGATGGAGGCAGGGTCGGACACCTCTCCGGACAGAGCCATCTCTGAAGCAACTCCCTCGGGGATCGCCAACAGGTTTTCACCAGCCTTCTGGTCCTCTTCACGTTGTTCAAGACGGGAGAGAACGTCTGCCAGGGCTGCAAGCTCTTCCGTCGCAAAGGTTGCCAAAGACGAAGCGTCCTGCTCCTCACGGATTTTCTCCGAGTCCCCCGATGGTTCCGCGCTTCTTTTCCCAGAATCCGACCGGGCCAGATCTTTCATCGCCCGGGCTTCCTCTTCAGGGTTTCCGGAGATTCGAGAGAACGTCGATGTTTCGTACGTGTCAGGTGATTCCTGTTGAAGAGATGCGTCAGGGACATCGGGTTTGTCGCGGCCAGCCAGTCTGTCGGTGTTTCTTTGCCTGTCGGTGTTTCTTTGCCTGTCGGCAGCGGCGTTCCGGCTGGCTTCAGCCCGGGCATCAGCCTCGGCCCGGGAATCGGACTGGCGAGAGATGGCTCGCAAATACTCTGCAAAAGAGGTCTCCGGCTCCCGGCGCTCTCGCACAAAATCCCCGGGAGCGTTTCCTGAAGCGATACCACCTGGCGTTGCCAGCGGTGCAATAGTATGCACGTTCTGGGCACCTCCTCCTTCTATTCGTCAGGCCGAAGCGTCATCTTTCGCTGAATATCAGCTGCCCGCTCGGGAGGCAAACTCGAGAGCCACACCGAAACCAGTGACATCTGGCCGGCCTGGGCTGCAAGCTCCTCCGTAACCCGAAAGGTCTCGATCATCAACTGATCGTCGTAGCCCTTCAGGATCTCTACTGCTTCTGCGGGCCGCATACTCGTGAGATACCGCGAGTTCTGCTCAAGCACTGCTCTTCTATTTTCGTACACTCGGAGCCGTTCATTGAGCGAAACTTCACGTTCCTCCAATTCTTTTTCTGTAGCAACCAGTTCCTGCTCCCGTTTCTCCAGATCCTGCCGGTACGATGCAAGCTGGTCCCGCTGGAGCGCCAGTTCCTCGGCCTGAAGCCGGAGCGCCTCGTGAAACGCTTCCAGACGCAACCGATCCATGAGCATCACATCATCGGGATCGTCGAAGACCTCCCGAGGCTCCCGGCCCACAAGACGCAGCACGGGAGCAAAAGAATCCCGGGCATCGATCAGCCCGAGATAGTCAAACCAGAGCATGCCGCCCACGGTGAGCCCCAGCACAAGGAGCATGAGAAGCAAGATCTGCGGAAGCGCTCCCATTCTGCTATAGCGTGCTGCCATGACCCATCCTCCGGCTCATTACGATATCATCGAGCTTGTTTTGTTCTTCCTGGATCTGCTCCCGCCGATAGACGGCAGCTCGTCGTTCCCGCAACCGATCAAGAACATCAGCGGCACGGCGGGCTTCCTGATAGCGCAGAGCCGCCTTCTGGCGCACCTCCTGGGCCTGTTCGAGCTCCTTCTGAAGGGTTGCCTCCTCGTGGCGCAGGCGCAGGGCGTAGGCAGCCTGCACGGAGCGGTAGCCCAGGTCCTCAAGGCGAGCCCCGGGTTCTCCCTCGGTGAGCGTTCGACGGCACAGCTCCCGGCGCACCTCGATCTCCCCGGTGATGCGGGTGCACTCTGCCGTGGCCGCCCCTAATTCCAGACGCCGCTGGTCTTCCTGGTGACGACGAATATCCAGAATTGCCTGGAGCCGAAAGTGAAACTTACGCATCGGCCATCTCCATTCCCGCGATCTCCCGCAGAGCGTTACGGGTTTCCTCAATGGAACTGCACTCGTCCGAACTCTGCTGAAGCAATTTCAGGATCATCGGCCGCTTCCGTATCGCCTCATCGATGGCGGGATTGCTCCCGGCAACATACACGCCGGCGTTAATCAGATCCTCGGCTTCCTTATAGTCCGCCAGAAGTCGCCGCAGAGCCCCTGCAGCATCGCGATGATCAGGAAGGGTTATCTTGTTCACCAGGCGGCTTACACTGGCCAGGACATCGATTGCGGGGTAGTGGTACCGCTGGGCCAGCTCCCGGCTCAACACCAGATGGCCGTCAAGGATACCCCGGACGGCGTCGGAAACGGGTTCGTCCATATCATCGCCCTCAACCAGAATCGTGTAGAACCCGGTGATCGTTCCCTTTTCACTGGTACCGCACCGTTCAAGAAGCTGGGGCAGCACAGCGTCGACCGAAGCAGGATAGCCCCTTGAGGCAGGACCCTCTCCCCGGGCAAGGCCGATTTCCCGCTGGGCCCGGGCAAACCGCGTAACTGAATCGAACATAAGCATTACATCCCGCCCTTGGTCGCGAAAAAACTCGGCCACAGCCGTGGCCACATAGGCCGCTCTGAGACGGGCCAGAGCGGGAGTATCCGAGGTGGAGACCACCACGACGCTTCGGGCGAGGCCTTCCTCACCCAGATCGTTTTCGATGAACTCCCGAACTTCCCTTCCTCGCTCACCAATCAGGGCAATCACGTTCACGTCGGCCGAAGTATTTCGGGCTATCATACCGATCAAGGTAGATTTACCGACACCACTTCCGCTGAAAATACCCAAACGCTGACCCTTTCCCGTAGGAATGAGACCGTCGATCGCCCTGATGCCCGTCTCGATCTGCTCCTGAATGGGTCGACGGCTCAGCACATCGGGGGGACGCTGGATTGCCGGATACCGATGAACCCCGGCAATATCGCCCAATCCGTCCAGGGGATTACCCAAACCGTCCAGAACTCTTCCCAGGAGCTGATCGCCCACGGAGACACTCAAGGTCTCTCCCAGGCCGATTACAAGGTTTCCCACCTCAATTCCTTCGATCTCGCCGTAAGGGGCAAGTTGAATGACCCCTTCGCGGGCACCTATCACCTCGGCCAGAACGGTCTGTCCGATACTGGAAATATGGATCTGGCAGAGTTCGCCAACCCGGGCCTGGGGCCCCAGGCTTTCGATGCGGAGACCTTCCACAGCCTGAACACGGCCGACCTGTCGAATTGTTTCGGTTTGATCAACAAGAGCCTGATACTTTTCCAGAAACTCTATCGCCATGGCCGTCCTTCCTCTGTCACACCGCCCCTCCGGACCGCTTGGGACGGTTCTTGATAGGCACCATCTCAAGAATACGGTCTTCTATTTCCCGGAGTTGCGAGCTGATGCGCGCGTCGATCTCGCCGAAATCTGTTTCAATAATGCACCCGCCGGGATCGACCGAGGTGTCTTCGGCGATGGTAATGTGCTTCACCCGCTCGGCCATACGAAGAATTTCTTCGCGATGACTCGTTACCAGCGGCAGATCCGCCAGGTTGACCCGAACGATAATATCGCTTTTTTGCTGAAGTTTCTGAAGCGATTGGGAGATATTGTTGATCACCACGTTTTTCTGGTGCTCGCTAATCACCTTGATTACCTTCTTGGCGATACTCAACACCAGAGCTACCACCTGGGACTCGCTTTCCTGGATGATCTCGTTGCGCCGCTCGATAGCTTTGGAGAGGACCAGGTGGAAGCGATCGATCACGCGCTGGAGTTCCCCAAGCCCCTCCTGAATTCCCGCCTCGCGACCTTCCTGGTGTCCCTTGCGGGCTGCCTCGGCCTCGATCGTCTGACTTCTGGACTCGGCTTCGGCAATAATCCGCTCGGCCTCGGCCTGCGCGGCGGCACGAGCAGCCTCAGCCTCCTCGGTGGCCCGCCGGCGTTCTTCGGCAGCCTGCTCTGTTTTGTCCCGAATCTGCCGAAAAGCCTCTTCTTCCGCCTTGTGAAGAATTTCTTCCGCCTCGGCTCGTGCCGCGCTGACCAGCTCCTCCCGCTCCTGTTCCCACTGTTCCCTGAATGCCTCGGCTTCGCGGCGCAGATCATCGGCAGTTGGACCCGTGTAGTCTTCGAGGCTCTCAACTTCATCGATTTCGTCGATGGTCTCAACGGGAACGGGCGTTCTCTGGTGAGGCATTACCGGCCGCGGAGGCTGGAGAAACACTTTATGGGGTTTGTACTGAACCTCACCCGATCTGAAAACGTTCTTTCCCATTTTTTCCTTTCCCCCTGGAGGTCCGGGTTCGGCAGGTTTTCCGAATATTCCCAACGCCCCCCTGCACCGTCACGTTTGCACAGACCTGGTTGCCAGGCACACAACCTGGGCAACCTGCTTTCTAGACAACCAGTTCGTCTTCTCCAGCCCGGGCGACAACAATTTCACCCTGCTCTTCAAGCTTGCGAATGATGGAGACGATCTTTTGCTGACTTTCTTCAACATCTTTCATGCGGATCGGCCCCATGTACTCCATGTCATCCTTCAGAAGCGCTGCAGCACGTTTTGACATGTTGCGGAAAATCTTGTCCTGAACCTCGGAATCCACCGCCTTCAGTGCCTTGCCCAGCTCGGCGGTGTCAACTTCCCGCATGACCTTCTGAATGGCCCGGTCGTCAAGCATGACAATGTCCTCGAAGACGAACATCCGCTTCTTGATTTCCTCGGCCAGTTCGGGATCTTCCTCTTCCAGGCTTTCAATAATGACCTTCTCCGTCGAGCGGTCCACCAGGTTGAGAATCTCCACAATACTTTCCACACCACCTGCAACGGAGTAATCCTCGCTGGAGATGGAAGCCAGTTTCTTTTCCAAAACCCGTTCTACCTCCCGGAGCGTCTCCGGGGAGGTCCGGTCCATGGTAGCAATCCGCTTGGCCACGTCCGATTGTATCTCGTTGGGAAGGCTTCCCAGAATCACGCTTGCTTTCTGGGGCTCAAGATAGGCCAGGATCAAAGCGATCGTCTGGGGATGCTCCTGCTGGATAAAGTTCAGCAAATGCGTGGGGTCCGTCCGTCGGATAAAATCAAAGGGGCGAACCTGCAAACTCGTGGTAAGGCGGTTGATGATATCGACCGCTTTCTGGGATCCCAGGGACTTCTCCAGAAGTTCCCGTGCATACTCGATACCCCCGGAGTTGATAAAGTCCTGGGCCATCATGAGTTCCTGGAACTCCTGAAGGACCGATTCTTTCTCCTCGTTGCCGAAGTTCTCCATCCGGGCGATCTCGAAAGTCAGGGTCTCGATCTCGTCTTCCCGAAGGTGCTTGAAGATCTCGCTGGAAATTTCGCTCCCCAGAGTCACCAGAAAAACTGCCGCCTTCTGTCGACCCGAGAGATCTTTCTTGCGTTTCCCGCCCGTTGCGGCCCCGCCACCAACAAGGCCTCCCCCGGCTGCTGCGGATCCCTGCGCTGCCTGCTGTTTCGCCATATCCTTCTACTCCTCCGCGAGCCAGGTCCGGACGAGCTGAGCCACGTCCTCGGGATGTTCCCGGGCCATATTGATAGCCATCTCTTCCAGCTCCATCCGTGTCCGCTCTTCCACAGACATCTCCACTTCGGCGCTCTCCTCCTCGGCACTCCGCAAGGCTGCTTCCCGCATTGCCTGGTGTTGCCGTGCGAGCTCCTCCTCCCGCAGACGGCGGCGGCGCTCGATCTCTCTGGAGACCAGGCGAAAGACGATGAAGGAAACCAGAATTATGGCAATGCTCACCAGGACGTAGAGCACGATCATCTGAATCTGACGCTGCCGTCGAAATCGCTCGTCTTCCTCCTGGAACTGGGCGCTTCGATCAAACTGAAGGTGCCGAACGCTTACGGAATCCCGCCGTCGGTCGCTGAATCCTACGGCGTGCTCCACCAGTTCCCGGGCAGCCTGAAGCTCCTCTGTTGAAACCGGGGTGTATTCCCGGAGAATGCTTCCATCGGGGTTGGTCTTCACGTTTCCCCGTTCGTCGTAGGACCATCGCCAGGTTCCGTCGATCGCAACACTGGCGGTAATACGCTCGATGGTAGGGCTCTTCTCTTCCATGGTGCGGCGTGTGTTGATCTCGTAGTTTGTCCGGTCCTCTTCGTTGGACCATCGGCCCACCAGCCCCTCCAGGTCCCGGTAGGCTGGCGGCGTTTGGCCTTCCATCCCCGGAGGGCCCTGGGGATTAAAGCCGGTCCCCTCGTATTTTTCGTCAACCCGCTCGCGCGATCGGGGAATTGAGAGGACAAACTCTGTTTCGTCGAAGGGAGTATTCGGGTTGTTGGGAACGGTGACGATCGGGAAGAACTCTTCCGTCTCTTCCGTGCGTTTTCCCATGTCCATGTCGACGTTGATATTCACCACCTGGACACGGTGGCGTCCGAATATCTCGGCCAGGGCGTTCACAATAGACTGGCGATAGAGCGTTTCCTGCTCCCGGATGATCGCCAGTTCACGCCGGGTCAGTTCAAGACGGTCAAACTCCTGGAGGCTCTGGAAATCGTTCAGCACCACCCCCGAGGGGTCCGTAATGGTGATGTGTTCTGCCTGCAGTCCTTCCACTCCAAACTGGATCAACTTTTCGATCCCCTGGATCTTCTTCCGGTTTTCCCTGATATCACTGCCCGGTCTGGGGGTAAGTATCACCGAGGCAGTCACCGGGTTCTGTTCGGAAGTGAAAAGCTGACGCTCGGGCAGGACAATGGATACGCTGGCGGCATCGATATCACTCAGGGCGGTGATGTGCCGCTCGATCTGTCTCGTGATACTCCTGCGTAAATTAACGTTTCGCTCAAAATCGGTCAGGGTCCAACGCTCCACATCAAAAAGCTCCCAAGGATCGGTTCCTGAAGGAATCAGATCCTCCCTGGTCAGGATGGAGCGCATTCGCTGGGCTGTCTGTTCGTCGTCGAGCATAATCCGGTTGTCGGGGGTAATGGTGTAGGAAACGTTTTCCTGATCCAGCCGGTTTGCGATATCGTTGAGTTGCTGGGGATCTGTTATGGGACGCCGCAAAAGAGGAACCTGCGTGGGAGACGCACTGAACACCACCAGCATGACCAGCGCCACCAGCGTTACGGCAATGATCCCGCCAAACATCAGCTTCTGTGGTGTCTTCCATTGCCCCCACAGGGACTGGATCCGTTCCCTCAGGCGTGCAAATAATTCTTTCATCTTCCCCTCCCTTTGTGGTGCATCCTCTGCCGGTCCCGCCGCTGCCGATCAGCGAACCTGCCGCACCTTGTTACTCTCGCTCCCCGGAACAGAAGCTAACGCAGACTTGTTATATCCCGGTAGGCCTGAACCACCCGGTCTACCACGTTCTTTGCAATACTCAAGGACGTGTTGGCCTTTGCCGCTGCAATGGTGAGATCATGGGCATCGACGCTTTCGGGACTCACAATAGCCTGCACCGAAAGCGACTCGTGAGCTTTTTGATGAGTGTTTACATCCTCGAGGCCCCGCAGGAGAGCCCCTCTGAAGTCAGACGGTTCTGTCCGGGGCGGAAGCGGTTCGGTGCGCCCCGGCAGGTGATTCCGGTGCGTCCGCGCAATGGGCAAGGCCTGTCGATTCATTCCTGCCGGATTCATGATATTCATGGCGTCTCCTCTCGGGCTTACCGCCCGATCTCCAGGGCCCGCTGAAACATGGTGCGAGCTCCATTTACCACAGCCACGTTGGCCTCGTAGGCTCGTGATGCGTCGATCAGGTCCACCATCTCGCTCACGATTGTCACGTTGGGATACTCCACGTAGCCCTCGCGGGGGCCGCTTTGTATGGCATCGGGGTGAGTGGGATCGTAGACCATCCGCAACTCGGCGTCCATGTCTTTTTCCACACTGGTGACACGGACGCCCTTCCCCACTCCCTCATCCAGGGGCCGGGGAACGAAGGGGCTCTTCCAGGAGACGCCTTCCGTACGTGGCCTGAGGACCACCCGGGAGCGCCGATAGGGGCCACCCTCGGCGGTGCGCGTGGTGTTGGCGTTCGCAATATTGTCAGCGATCACATCCTGACGCAATCGCTGGGCTGTCAGGCCCGAAGCTGCTGTATTAATACTGGAAAAAAGTCCCATATGCTACTCCTGAAAGCCTTACCGCAAGACCAGGTTGATCCGGGCAAAAGAATCTGCCACGGAGCGGGTCATCATCTGGTAAGCCAGCTGATTATTCATCAAATCCATCGACTCCACGTCGATATCCACGTTGTTCCCATTGTTTTTGGCCGTTGTGGCAAAATCCAGAACGCGCCGCGGACGCACATCGCGATAGTCCAGGGGCTTGTGAAAGGGGATGTGCCGATCATGGGTAGTCTGCTCCCGGAATCGGGGCTTCCGGGCAGAACTCTCCAGGGCGTAGGCCAGACGAGATTCAAAGTTCACATCGCTTCGCTTGAAGTTGGGCGTGTTTGCGTTGGCGATATTGTTGGCTATCACGTTTTGACGCAACAGGCTTGCATCCATGGAGCGATGAAGAATATCAAGCTGCCTCCCCAGGCTGGTTCCTTCGATCATGTCCGACTCCTTCTCCTCATCTTAAGGGTTCCTTTTTCCTATCATCGGCGCATCCTCCCGGGTTTATTACCCTCCACAGGATATATCACAGGATATATCACAGGATATATCACAGGATGTAGCGACTCAGATCCTGATCCTCCACCACATCGGACAGGCGATCCTTCACATACTGCTGCGTAACGGGGATTGTCTGTCCTGAAAGATCAGGGGCATTGAAGGAGACCTCCTCCAGAAGCAGCTCCATTATTGTCTGAAGGCGGCGAGCCCCGATATTTTCGGTGCGACTGTTTACATCGGCGGCAATGCGGGAGAGATCCCGGATTGCTTCGTCCTCGAACTCCAGGATCACTCCCTCGGTGAGTAGCAGTTCCTTGTATTGTCGGATCAGGGCATTTTTTGGCTGCGTAAGGATTCGATAGAACTCTTCCGCCTCCAGTGCTTCCAGCTCTACCCGCAGGGGGAAGCGCCCCTGCAGTTCGGGAATCAGGTCGCTGGGCTTGCTCATGTGAAAAGCTCCGGCGGCAATAAAGAGGATGTGGGAGGTATCGACCACCCCATGTTTTGTATTGACCTGACAACCCTCGACGATGGGCAAAATGTCCCGCTGAACCCCCTCGCGACTAATGTCGCTCGAGGAACGTCCCTCGCGGGTGGCGATCTTGTCAATCTCGTCGATAAAAATAATTCCCGTGTTCTCTATCCGGTCCCGCGCCAACTCGGCGGCCCGTTCCGTATCGACCAGTTTGTCCATCTCTTCCTGGAGGATATATTCCCGGGCCTGATTGATCGTCATGCGACGCTTTCGTTTCTTTCCGCCAAAGAGGCTTCCCAAATTTCCCAGATTGAGATCCAGCTCCTCCACGTTGCTACCTGAAAAGATCTCGATCGCCGGCATGGCCTGCTTGCTCAGGGTAACGTCCACTTCCTTTTCGTCCAGTTTTCCTTCACGAAGCATCCCGCGGAACCGCTCCCGGGTGTGAGCGGAAACCCCTCCTGCGGCGAGATCCCCCTCGGGATCGGCATTCACCGCCACGGGCTCCAACCCCTCATCGGCCCTGCTGCGCCCCCCTCCGGGAAGAAGAAGATCCAGCAGGAGCTCTTCCGTGCGCTGTTGCGCCTTCTCGCGTACTTCTTCGCGCAGCTCCTCTTTCACCATGGTGATGGCCACCGACATGAGATCCCGCACCATGGACTCCACATCGCGCCCTACGTAGCCAACCTCGGTATACTTGGTGGCCTCCACCTTAACAAAGGGGGCTCCCGTAAGACGGGCAAGCCGACGGGCTATTTCGGTTTTTCCCACGCCCGTGGGGCCGATCATGATGATATTTTTGGGGGCCACCTCGTTTTGCAGTTCTTCGGGGAGCTTTTGGCGCCGCATGCGGTTTCTGAGGGCGATCGCCACGGCTTTTTTTGCCTTGGTCTGTCCGATAATGTGCTTGTCCAGCTCTGCGACAATTTCTGCTGGGGTCAGATCCTCTAATTTCACGAAAGCTCCTCCACCGTAATATGACCGTTGGTATAGACGCATATTTCCCCGGCAATCTGCAAGGACCGTTCGGCTATCTCCCTGGCCGAAAGATCAGTGTTGTTTAGCAACGCTCGGGCAGCCGCAAAGGCGTAGTTTCCGCCTGATCCAATTGCCATTACTCCATGTTCCGGCTCCAGCACATCACCGGTACCAGAGATGAGAAGAACCTTGTGCTTGTCCGCCACCAGGAGCATCGCTTCCAGGCGGCGCAAGGTCCTGTCGGTTCTCCAATCTTTGGCAAGTTCCACGGCGCTGCGCATCAGATCTCCGCTATACTCCTTGATCCGGGCTTCAAACCGTTCAAAGAGGGTAAAGGCATCAGCCGTGGCTCCGGCAAACCCCACGGCGATTCGCCCGTCATAAATGGTCCGAACTTTTCGGGCGTTTCCCTTTACCACGGCTTCTCCCATGGAAACCTGTCCATCGCCGGCAACTGCAACAGAATCACCTCGCTGAACCGCCACGATTGTAGTGCTTCGAATCCGGGGTGTTCCCCTGGTGGTACTCATTGTATTCCATCCTTCATCGTATAATTCATTGTTCTTTTTTTATCTCTGTGTCCCGGTCCATCGCTGTACCTCGGCCACACTCTGTGCCCCGGTCCATCGCTGTGTCCCGCCGCAATCGTGCATGGGGATGGGCCTGGCGATAGATCTGACGGAGCCGATCCATTCCTACCTGGGTGTATATCTGGGTGGTGGACAAACGGCAATGCCCAAGAAGCTCCTGTACCACCCGGATATCTGCTCCATGATTCAGCAAATGCGTTGCAAAGGAATGGCGAAATCCGTGAGGAGTCAGATATTTCCCCAACCCTGCATCAGCAATTCGCCTGGTTATAATCCCCGCTGCTCCTCGGGGGGTGAGGCGCCCCCCCCGCAGATTTATAAACAGGGCCTTGGTCGTCACCAATCCCCGCTGGACCAGGAACTCGTGACGATGCGGTAAATACTCCCGCAGAACCTCAAAGGCGGTATCTCCCAGAAAAACAAACCGGTCTTTTCCGCCTTTTCCGTGCACCAGGAGCGCCCTCTTCCGAAAGACCAGATCGTCCACGTTGGCTCCACAGATCTCGCTGATCCGTGCTCCCGTGGAATAGAGAATCTCCAGGAGCGCCCGTGTACGCAAGCCCGCCAGGTCATGACGATCGATATCCAGAAGCTGGGCCATCTCCTTCTCGAACATCGTAGGGGGCAGACGCCGGGGAGTTTTGACACTCCGCACAGCTTCCGCCGGGTTGAATCGTATCTTCTCTTCTTCCTGAAGAGACGAAAAAAACCCCTTCACCGCCGACAGCCGTCGATTCACACTGGTTGCGGCGACTCCCTGGGTCCCCATGGCCCGTATCCAGCGCCGCACCAGCCGGGAGTCCAGGGAAGAGAGGGAATCGCATCTGTGCTCTTCCAGGAAAGCACAAAAAATATGCAAATCCCTTTGATACGCCTCAATACTGGCAGGGGCCAGACGGCGAACATTCCTCAGATAGTCCAGGTAACGGGCAACCTCTTCGCCTATTGTCACGGCCGCACCTCCCCGGGAAGATCAAAGAGCGCCAGCTTTGCCCGTTCTGCAGCATCCCCTGGAGAAAGATCAGTGCCGGGAGAAAGCCCCTCACCCCTGCATTCTACGGCCCCAGGCCCAATCAGTTCCAGCACGGCCTCGGAGTTCTCTACCAGGGAAGCCCCCGCCTGGAGCAATCGGCGGCACCCCGTCCAGGCAGCCCCGACAGCATGCACCATCACCTCTACACCAAGCTGCAGACCAAACTCCGCCGAGATAAGCGCTCCCGAGGGCTCAGGAGCCTGAAAAACGACCACACCCGCCGAGAGTCCCACCACTATCCGGTTTCGTGCAGGAAATTGATACCGTCGGGGAGGCGCACCCGGGGGATATTCGCTCACGATCGCTCCCCCCTGATCCAGAATGTCAGCTCCCAGCGGACGATTCCCCGCTGGATATACCGCATCAATTCCGCTTCCCAGAACAGCTACGGCCACGCCCTGGGCACCCACCGTTCCCCGATGGGCGGCAGCGTCTATTCCACGAGCCAGGCCACTCACGCACACAATACCCCTCCGGGCCAGATCATAGCCTGCCTGGAAAGCCGCCACCTCTCCCTCATGGTCAGGCTGACGAGTCCCCACCAGGGCAATTCCCCGGCGCTGAACCTCCCGGGCATTCCCCCAGCCGTACAAAACAGCCGGGGGGTCGTAGATCTCCCGCAAATGGGCGGGGTACCCGGCATCGCCAATCCAGAGAATCCATCGCTCCCCTCCAGAGAGCCAATCAAGGTCGAGCTTCGTCTCTGCCAGAAGCTGCCGGGGATTCCAGGCTGTTTTGCGCAGAGGACGCCCGATAATCCGTTCCACCCGGTAGTGATCCAGCTTCAGCAACTGTTCCGTCCCGGGTGCTTCCGCAAGCAGACGGATCCGCTCCAGAGGCCGCAACGGGAGGAAACGGCCCGCCATGAGCAGGGCATCTCTCTCGGGAGCGGGTTGCGCCAGAGCCCGGCTCAGCACATCATCCCGGGTGCAGACCTGGTCCCTCACTGCCAGTTCCTCCTCAACTCGTCACGGTTTGCAGCGGCCCGTCGGCGTTGCTCCGCAGCGGGCGCAGTCCGGGCAAGATCATCATAAATCCGGCTCGCTTCAGCCAGTTCTCCCGTACGAACCAGGACATGGGCCAGGAGAAAACGAACGGCCGGGTCCTTTGTTTCCAGCTCCGCCGTGCGTCGGGCATACTCCAGCGCCTCTTGGGGGCGATCAAGTTCAAAGGAGAGCAGAACAGAAAGCCCGAAAAGAGCCGCCCGGTACCGGGGATTCAAAGCAATCGCATCCCGATAGAGAGCCTCGGCTTGCTCCAGGAGCTTCTCCCGGCCTCCGTCGATCCGATGGGCCCGGGCAGCCCGGCCGGAAGCAACAGCAGCCAGGTAATACAGCACGGGGTTGTCCGTCTGGATCGCCAAGGCCCGCTGCAGAGCCTCCAGGGCAGGGCCGTGCATTCCCTGCTGCATCAGTTCATTGGCAAGCAGTTTCTGGAAGGAGGCCTCCCGGGCCAATGCCTCCGTGACCTCTTCCACCTTGGATCGGTACCGGCGAGCCTCCCGGCGGAGTTCCGCAATCCGTTCGGGCGCCACCTCAACCCCCTGATACTCAACTCCTTCGGTGGCACGCAAAAAATCGAGCTCCGGTTCCTTTTTCTCGGGACATCCCGAAAGAAGCAGAACTGCTCCTCCGAGCGCAACCGCCGCCACCACGAAGAGAAAGACTTCCGGAATCTTTCTCCGCAGCGGCTGCGCCCCCCCGAGGCGGTGGAACCGGAGCTTGATCATCACATCCATCCTCCCCCGACACACCTGCTCACACCGATGAGTCTTCCCGGTCGGCAGCCCCGCCCCGGGGATGATACTGCTGGTGATAGGCCCGCAGATCCTCGGTGTCGATATGTGTATATATCTGGGTTGTGCCAATGTCGGCATGGCCCAGAAGCTCCTGGACGGCCCTCAGATCCGCCCCGCCCTCCAAAAGATGGGTGGCAAAACTGTGGCGCAAAGTGTGCACCTTTGCCTCGATTCCCACAGCCCGGGTAAGTTCGTGAAAGCGTTTCCACATTCCCTTGCGGGAAAGCCTTCCCCCCAGACGGTTTACAAAGACAGCTCGCTCCGAGGCAACCTTTACAAGGCAGGGCCGGGCCTCGGCAAGATATCGTTGAACCCAGCGGGCCGCCTCCTCACCCAAAGGCACCAGACGTTCCCGATCACCCTTCCCGCGAACCAGCACCAACCCCTCGTCGAGGTACAAATTATAAAGCTCCAGATCAACCGCTTCAGAAATTCGCAACCCGCAGGAGTAAATCAACTCAAAAAGAGCTCGATCGCGGACCCCCCCGGGGGAAGCCAGATCAATCTGCTCGAGCAAACGTTCCACCTCCTCCACCGAGAGCACCCCCGGCAGGCGATGTTCACCCCGGGGAGAGCTGATGGTCGTAGCTGGATTGTCAGGACGCAACCCTTCCAGAACACAAAACTGAAAGAAAGACCGCAGAGCCGAGAGCCCCTTGGCCACAGTCCGGTGATCCAGAGGAGCATCGGCATGCTGACGGTGAAGAAGATAATCGATCACATCGGCCGTAGTGAGCAGCGACAGCTCCAGACTTCGATCCTTTGCATACACCTCGGCTCCAACACACTCCCGCAGATAGGTCTCCACGGTCTGCTGCGAGAGACGCAGCTCCACCCGAAGGTAATCAGCAAATCGGTCCAGTACCGTCGTGGAAACCATCACTTCCTCCAGAACTATCCTCAGCGGTTCCCCGAGAGGCGCCGATTACGCAAAATTGCGGGGACCCCCAGGCGAATCTCCTCCTCGCCATCTTCCGCAAAAAGGTCGTCCTGGTGCGGGTTCGACCGCGTGTAGGTATTCCAGGAATCGAGGGTAATAAACTCAGGCTCTGCTTCCTTGGGCTCGGATTTTCCTGGATCGGCAGAAACCGTTACCGTTTCCTCTTCCCGGCAAAGACCGCTCTGCTCGGATTCTCCGAAACCGGTGGCGATCACTGTAACCCGCACCTGCTCATCCAGGGTCTGGTCAACGGTAGTCCCGGCAATAACAAGCACCTCGGCGTCGGCGTTGGCGGTGATAATCTTCATTATCTCCTCGTACTCCGAGAGAGAAAAGCTTGTACCTCCGGTAACGCTCACCAGTATTTTGTCAGCCCCCTCTATCCGGGCATCTTCAAGCAGGGGATTATTGATCGCGTTGGTAGCTGCATCGACAGCCCGATTATCACCATCGCCGGAGCCGACTCCCATGAGAGCGTCACCCTGTCCCGCCATAACTGTTCGGACATCGGCAAAATCAATGTTGATCATTCCCTCTTTGGTAATGAGATCACTTATTCCCTGGACCCCCTGGCGAAGAACATCATCGGCCACCAGGAACGCGTCGGTTATGGGAGTATCCTTGGGAACGATTTTCAGCAGATGCTGGTTCGGGATAGTAATAAGCGTATCCACAGCATCGCGCAACCGGGAAATCCCCTCCTCGGCGAGCTGTTTCTTTCTCCGGCCCTCAAAATCGAAGGGCTTTGTCACCACAGCCACCGTGAGAATTCCCAAACTCCGGGCAATATCAGCGATCACCGGCGCGGCCCCCGTGCCCGTTCCACCACCCATGCCGGCGGTAACAAAGACCATGTCAGCACCTTCAAGCACCGACCGAACCTGATCCTTGTCTTCCTGGGCGGCCTTTTCCCCGATTTCGGGTTTTCCCCCCGCACCAAGACCACCCGTTATCTTGGTTCCCAGAGGAATCCGGACCTCCGCCTGGGACCCCTGAAGAGCCTGCAGATCGGTATTCACCGCGATAAACTCGACATTGGTCAGCCCCGACTGAATCATCCGATTCACCGCGTTGCTTCCGCCGCCACCGACACCGATCACCTTGATCACCGTGGGACTCGTCCCACTTGAGGCGATCGAAAGATCGTCCTCATAAACCTGAAAATTCATGCACTACCCTCCCCTTGTGCACAGGATCAAAACCTCTACCGCTTCTTCAAGCGTGCAAATCCATTAAAAAAAGTGCTTCATCCACTGGGTGACGCGCTTTAAACCTGCTTTCCGTCGTTCCGTTCCGCCCGGGACATCTCCCCCACCACTGTGCCAGGTGCGCAACACCAAGCCTACGGCGGTGGAGAACTCCGGACTCTGATAACGATCAGCCAATCCTCCATGACGACTGGGCTGGCCGATACGCCCGCCCAGATCGAACACATCCTGGGCGAGTTCCACAACTCCCGGCAACAGAGCCCCTCCGCCAGTAAGAACAAGCCCGCCTGCCACACGATCCAGCATGCGCTGGCGGTCCAGTCGCTCGCGAACCAGGCGGAAAATCTCTCCCATTCGGGGCTGAACAATTTCGCAAATCTGCTCTCGGGTGCACTGGATAGGAGCTCGACCACCCACCCCCGGAACAAGAACAGGTTCGCCCTCTTCAACCAGCGCCATATAGGCGCATCCGTCCTCTCGCTTGATCTTCTCGGCCGACTCCACAGAGGTGCGAAGCATGATGGAGAGATCCCCCGTCACCTGGCTCCCCCCCATGGGCAGAACAAAACTGCTGAAGGGAGCACCGTCCTGGTACACCATGACGTTGGTGGTCCCTCCCCCGATATCGATCAGGAGAACTCCCAGATCTTTTTCGTCCTGGGAAAGCACCGCTTCAGCAGAGGCGATGGAGTTAAACACCACCTGCTCTATCTCAAAACCGGCCCGGTTTACACACTTCACCAGGTTCTGCGCTGCCGTCACAGAACCGGTGATAAGATGCACCTCCACCTCCAGGCGGACACCGATCATATCAAGAGGGTCCTTGATTCCTCCCTGCTCATCAATAACGTAATTCCGGGGGATCACATGGAGAATCTCCCGGTCCATGGGAATCGAGACAGCCCGGGCGTTTTCGATAACTCTGGCGATATCCGCCGGAGTTATCTCTCGGCCCCGTCCGGTCACGGCAACAACACCACTGGAGTTGAGTCCGCTGATATGACTTCCCGCTATACCACTGACAACACGCTTTACCTCGCGTCCTGCCATCTGTTCAGCCGATTCGATCGCGTCCACCACGCTGCGAAGCGTGGCTTCGATATTTATAACCACCCCGCGACGAAGACCTGACGAGGGGGATGTCCCCACTCCGATAATCTCCAGGGGTTCCCCGGGCCGGACCTCGGCGATTGCCACAGTGACCTTGCTGGTCCCGATATCGAGCCCCACAATCATATTTTCACCTGCCACGGGCTCCCTCCTTCATGCGGTACACCACCTCTCCTGACCGGAAATCGACCTCCGCCACCTGATCTGCCGTCTCCTGTTGCGACAGGATATCCAGGACAACGAGAATCCACCGGCATAACTCCGGTGATATCCTGTCACCAATGCGCACGGGTATCCGATAATCTGCGGTAAACAGCAGTATATCCACTCCTCCGTTGTTACGGGGCACAACCCGAAGCTCTGATATTCGCTCAAAAAGTTTGGGTTCTTCCAGACGGAGCCTGTGCAAATCCTCGAGCAGCTGCTCTAGCATCCGGGGCATACGAGACCCCACAGGAACTCCCTGAAAGGTTATACCCGAGAAAACGGGAAGATTGGCACCTCCCAAGTGTTGTCCAGCATCAAAGATCACTCCTTCCCTGTCAACAGCCGCCAGAACATCGCGGTCGCCCCGGGAGAAGATCGTCAAGACCAGCGGCCTTCGACGGACAAGATCAAGGCGGAGCGCGTTGGGGAAGATTTTTTCCGCCCGGGCTTCACGAATCAGGGGATTCCTCTTGAGTCGAGCCACCACCTCGGCGGGCCGAAGGAGAAAATAATTCATCCCCCCCGTGATACCAGCCTGGTGCAACACCTCTTCCCGGGACATATCGAAATCAGCGTGGACATGGATGCGGGTGATTTTCAACCAGCTGCCCTGCACCACCAGAAGCCCCCCCAGGAGCAACGCACCAGTAACGGCGAGACCCCATAATACTCTCCACCGGTTTCCACCGGCGGGCATCCGCCTGGGCGCAGGAGAGGCAGTGCTTCGGTTTCGCCGGAATGAGGCGGCCTCAGACACGTGATCCCTCCCACAGTCTCGGTCCTTTGGGAGCAGAGGGAGCCGCGGCGTTCATGATCAAACCACACATGATCATGGTTACTACCAGCGATGACCCCCCGGAAGAGAAAAAGGGCAAGGGAATTCCCGTGGCCGGCAACAATCCAGCCACAACCGCTACATTTATCATCACCTGAACGGTTATGCTCATGGTGAGGCCGTAGATCAAGAGATACCGAAACCAGTCTTCCTGGCGACGCGCCAGGGCGATCCCCCGCAAGGTGAAGAGCAGAAACGCCGAGAGCACCAGGAAGACACCAAAGAACCCGATTTCCTCTCCCAGAACGGCAAAGATAAAATCCGACTGGACCTCGGGAATCCCTCCCATTTTTCGCACACCCCGACCGATCCCCACACCCCAGGGGCCTCCCTCAGCCAGAGCTCGACGAGCTGCCATGACCTGAAAGCCACTGCCGGCAGGATCGAAATCGGGGTTCAAAAAAGCGACAACCCGGCGGACCCGGTGTTCCCGACTGAACAAGGCGATCAAACCCAGAGGAACCGTAAGAGCGGTGAAGCGAAAAAAATACCGGACCGGCACGCCGGCTGCAAAGAAAATCAGAACCGTCAGCAACAGCAGAAAAATCGCCGTGGAATAATCGTTCTGCAACAGAACAAAAACGGCAGCCACCACCGCCACCACCAGAGGTGGAAGAATAAAAAAGCGGTGCCGGGGAAAATCCCCCTCCCGTTTGGACAGAAGATGCGCAAGATGTATCACCAGAACTAACTTGACCAGCTCCGATGGTTGAAATGAGAATCCCCATAAAATGATCCAGCGGCTCGCTCCCATATACCGGGCGCTTATCCCGGGAAGGAAGGTCATGGCCATAAGGACCGCCACAGCAGAAACAAGGTAGCACAATTTGCGACGAACCAGATTCAGGGGAACAAGCGCTGCACCGGCGCAGAGAACTACCCCCGCCAGCACCCATAGAGCCTGACGCAGCACAAAGCGCAGAGGTTGATTGTAGAGCTGTTCTGCACGAAACCAGGAGGCCGAGAGAAGCATCCCGAGGCCCACCACAAGCAGAAGGACCACCAAAGCCATCAGAATGGGGTCAAATCGGGAGATCTCGTCGTTACTCTGTTCCACGAAAAAACTGTTTCGTCCGATCACCACCGTCACCGAATCTTCAGCGTGGAGAGACTCAGAATCGCGAAGAGCCCTCCCAGTATCCATAAGCGAAGCACCACCTTTGTCTCGGACCACCCCAGGAGTTCGAAATGGTGATGCACAGGCGCCATGCGAAAGACCCGTTTTCCCCGCACTTTATAGGAGAGAACCTGGACAATCACAGACACCGCCTCCATTACAAAGACCCCCCCCACAATGATCAGGAGGATCTCTTTTTTAATCATCAAGGCAAGAACGCCGATCACACCGCCCAGCGCGAGACTTCCCGTATCACCCATCATGATCTCTGCGGGGTGGCTGTTGAACCAGAGAAAACCCACGCAGGCCCCAGCCACAGCAAGGCTCAAGACGGCAAGCTCCCCTCCTCCGGGAATGTAGGGAATCTGCAGATAATAGGCATAATCAACACGGCCACTCACATAGGTGATAACCCCGAAGGTGAGACTCACCATGAGAACCAGCCCCGTAGCAAGGCCGTCCAGACCATCCGTAAGATTCACCGCGTTGGAAGTCCCCACCAGAAGGAGTACTGCAAAGGGAATGTACCAGAGGCCCAGATCCAGCAGCGGACGCTTGAGGAAGGGTAAATAGAGCTGCGTCGTGTGCTCCCCGCCAAAATAGTAGAGCAACAGCGCAATAACGAGAGCCACCGTCACCTGACCGAGGATCTTCCCCCACCCGTTAAGCCCGTCCTTGTCCTTTCGAAGTATCTTGTGAAGATCATCGACCATCCCGATAGCTCCAAATCCCACCACGGCAAGAAGACCGATGAGACTGTAGGCCACCGAGATATCGAGCCAGAGCATACCCGATACAACAATCGAGAAAATAATCAGCACCCCGCCCATGGTAGGGGTTCCTGATTTCTGCTGGTGCGTTTCCGGTCCGTCGGCGCGTATCTCTTCGCCAAAGCGGAGCCGCCGCAGATACTGAATGACCCAGGGACCACACAGAAAGGTAATCAGCAAGGCCGTCACAGCCGCATAGGCAGCACGAAAGGTAATGTATTGAAATACGTTGAACGGCGAAAAATGCCGGCTCAACGGGAACAGAAGTTCTTTAAGCATCGTCAGAGTCCTCCGGATTCAAGAGGTGTTGTAAAGCATCAGATGATTTTGAGACCACCGATCCCTGACTATCCCCCGGGCTTGTCCCGGCAGACATGGAATCAAGCAGTTCAGGCAGAAGCCGCTCCAGTTGAACAGAACGACTTCCCTTCAGAAGGATCGTCTCTCCCCCTGCCAGAAGCGGAGGCACGCCAGCCAGCGCCTCCTGAACCGAGGGAAAGCGGCAGAGCTGTCTCCCCGGGGGAAGAGCTATCTCTTCCAGCTCCTCCAGGCCGTCCCAGGCCGAAGCCGTTCCCGCAGGACCGATCTGGTCTGCGACCCCCACCAGTATAATCAGATCGGGCTCAAGAGAAAGAGCTCTTTCCAGAACCCTCCTGTGGCCAGGAATCGAGGCAGCCCCCAGTTCGGCCAGCTCCCCCAAAATCAGAACCAGCCTGCCTCCGCCCTCATGAACCCGCCGCTGTCTTTCGCTGTGCACAGCAGCCACAGTTTCCAAGGCAGCAATGCACGATTCAGGGTTCGCGTTATAGCAATCGTTCAGAACAAGGCCCCCGTTTTTGCCCTGAAGCAGCTCGCTTCTCCCCGACGGCAACCGAAGTGTCTGGAAACCCTGGCGGACACAATCGGAACCGATCCCCAACGCCTGGGCCACAGCAACCGCCGCAAGAGCGTTTCGACCATTATGCGCACCCTCCAGGGGGAGGGGGTAGCATTCTTCATCTACAAACAGCCGCTGAGCACCCGGATTCTCGCCGGCTTCAAGACGAGCCTTCTGACTCTGCATCCCGAAAAAAAGAACCTCTCCCGGGATTTCTTCTCGCAAATAGGCCGAGAAGGGATCATCCTCAGGGATGATGAGGCGCTGGGGACCATCGAAGCGGGAGGCGATCGCCTTTTTTTCCCGGGCGATAGCTTCCTGACTCCCCAGATTCCCGATGTGGGCCTCGCCAATATTTGTGATCACCGCAAGATCGGGACGCACGATGTCTGCCAGCACCTCCATCTCACCCGGATTGCTCATGGCCATCTCGTACACGGCATAACGGGCGTCGGGATCCGTCTGAAAAACGGCCAGAGGCAATCCCGTCTCGGAGTTCAGGTTCCCGAAACTGGAACTCGTGGGGCCAGCACACCGGAGAATCGATGCGATCATCTCTTTTGTTGTGGTTTTTCCGTTACTTCCGGTAACGCCAATTCGAACAGGCCCTGCCAGGTGTGTCTTGCAATACCACGAGGCCAGTTGGTGCAGCGCCGTGAGGACATCCTGCACGCAGACCACGGGCACGGCCCATTCCTGCCCGCTCAGGGGATCCTCCTGAGAACTCACGACTGCCGCCACAGCTCCCCGACTGATCGCCTCCTGGACGTAACGATGACCGTCAGTGCGCGCACCAGGAAGCGCAAAAAAAAGAGAACCCCGGGAACATTCGCGGGAATCAATGCACACCGACAGCAGGGAGTCCTCCTCCCGGGCCACGGCGGGAGCAGAGAAAAGCACCTCCCCATGAACAGCAAGGGGCAGTTGCCCCAGGCGCAACAACTCACGGAGAGGCACTCAAACCTCCCGAGATATCCACCCGCTGTATGCGATTCGCCGAAAGCGGTTCCAAAGCCAGCTCTGTTTCGGCAAGAGCCCGAATCCTCCGGGGAGATCGGAGCCCTGCGATGCCCACAACCAGCCGTTTGTTCTCTTCCAGAAGCAATCGATGATCCCTCTGGGTAGCAAGAACATCCCGTTCCAGCTGGGTGAAACGGTAGGACTGCCACACATTCGCAAAAAAGAGTGTCGAGATCAGCGTTATTGCCGTTCCGATCATCACGATTTTCGTCATGATCTATCCCCCTGGGACTCTCCTGGGTGCTTTCGCTCCAGAATACGGAGTTTGGCGCTTCGTGAGGCGGGGTTGGTTGCCCTCTCCTCCTCCGAAGGAACGATTGGCTTCCTGGTAATCACCCGAAAGCTTTCCTCTTCCACTACCATCGGCATATGGGAAGGTTCGGAAGAGTTCTTTTCGCGGGACATGTCCCGAAATCGATGCTTTACAATCCGGTCTTCCAGCGAGTGAAAGGTAATGATCCCCAGACGGCCTCCGGGGTTCAGAGCCGCCGCTGCCCGGGGCAGTACCCGTTCAAGCCTTCCGAGCTCATCGTTTACGGCAATCCGGAGAGCCTGGAAGGTTTTTGTTGCGGGATGCGTTCTTCCCCGGCGGTAGGCCGGGGGAACAGCCCTCCGCACGATCTCGGCCAAGTCTGCCGTGGTATGTATTCCCTTTGCATCGCGGGCATCCACAATCGCGGCAGCGATACGACGCGAATAGCGTTCCTCGCCGTAACGGAAAATCACGTCGGCCAGCTCCTGCTCGCTCCTCTGCAGGATAAACTCGGCCGCCGGAAGGCCGTCGCCTGTCGCGTCCAGCCGCATATCCAGAGGGCCTTCCTCTCGCAGGGAGAATCCCCGATCGGGGCTTTTCATATGAATCATCGAAACCCCCAGATCGATCAGAATTCTGTCAAAGCCGCTTCGCTCTGCCAGGACCTCGTCGAACCAGCCACAAACAAACTCCACCCGAGGATCATCTCCAAGCCTTTTCCGTGCCCGGGCCAGCATCTGACTATCCACATCAATCCCCACAACGCGACATGATTGAGAGCGCTCCAGGAAACGGGCAGTGTGGCCCCCTCCTCCCAGGGTGGCATCACAGATCACCCCCCCCGGATGCAGTGGAAAAAAGAACTCTTCCACGGACTGCAACAAAACTGGCTCATGCACAAGATCTGTCATTATCAAAGCATCTCCGCGGTCAAGCGTCTCCATAGCCAAAATATCCCGATTGTCACGGGCTTTTCCGTCTGCACGCACCACGTCCAGATCGCGTGCTTCCCACTTCATTCAATACTCAATGCGGCCAGATCCAGCATCTTCCGGGAAGGATGAAGAGAATCAAAAGAAGGAGACGGCTCCTCCCAGTTCTTCGGCCGCCTCCTGAAATTCATCTTCATTCTCCCGGAGATACGCAGAATATTCGTCCACATCCCATATCTCGATATATTTTTTTATTCCGTGGAGGACGCAATCCTTCTTGAGCCCCACGGTCTCCTTCAGGCTCGGCGGAATGAGAATCCGCCCCGTCTTGTCCAGCTCAATCTCCTGAGCCGGCGCAATAATACGTCGCTGCAGGAGCCTGGCGCGCCGTGAAAAGGGAGACGCAGCCTCCATGAGCTGATCCGACAATTGCTTCCACTCATCGGGGGGGAACAGCCACAGGCAACGATCAATTCCTGCGGTGACCACCAGAGATGATCCTGGAATCTCGCCCCGCAAGCGACTGGGTAGCAACACCCTGCCCTTTTCGTCGAGAACACTCCGGTATTGGCCAGTAATCATCCCTTTTTCACCACAAAATCCTAGTATTTCCCACTCTTTACCACTTCCATTATATACTACCGCACCAAACAAAGCTGTCAATGTTTGTAGACAGAATTCTGCAGATCCGGAAAAAAAAACGGGGGAAAGAGATACACAAACGTTTACCCCTGACATTCCCCGTCTGTCAGGGGTTCAGTGAAGCATCTTTCTCTGAGAGCGTTATAACAGCAAAAAAAACCGAGCGGAGAACCGCTCGGTCAGTCTTTCAGGCAAACAATGTGGCTATCGGAATCTTCAGGATACCAATCCCTCACGCCTCGCCGGCGTGATCCAGCAGACACCCGAGGGTCAGATCAGATCCCTCAAAGCCTCGGTGGTGGCCCGTTTCATCCGGCGATAATTGAGGTCAGGGAACAGAGGGTGTTTTTTCTCGAGCCTCGTGAGCCATTCGGTTCCCATATTTCGCTGAGAGAGGGCTGCGTAGACCCGGGTAAAATTGTACAGGTGTTCCTTGACCCTTCGTTCCGCGTAGGTCACCACGGTGCGGGCGTTCATGATGAACGGCCAGTCCGAGGCCATGGCAAGAAGGACTTCCCGGGCTGCCTGGTTCAGGGCGCGTTCCTTCAACCCCGATTCATCGGGGAACCGGGCCACCAATTCAGCCATTCGCTCTACTGCCTGATGGGTGTGGCGGTAGAGCCAGTCATTGGTTCCATCCATCCAAACCTGGGCGTAGCCCCCGCTCCCCCAACTGGAAAAAGTGGGAGCCACCTCACCGGCAGGGCCAAACTCGTCCAGATAGGACGACGGGGTGGTCATGGAAAAAGGAGCGCCCTCTGCACCGTTGGCCTTCACACACTCCTGCTGATCCTCGTGGGCAACACGAAAAAGTTCTTCCAGCCACTGTGGCCCCTCGAACCACCAATGACCAAAGAGCTCAGTGTCAAAGGGGCTGGTTATTACAGGTTCTGCGGAAAGAACCTCTCCCAGTCGTGCACTATGCTCTTTTTGGCGAGTGTAGAAATCGCGGGCGTGTTCCCGGGCCTTTCGTCGTCCTGCCTCCTGGTCATAAAGCTCTTTATCGTCGGTTGGTCCGGTAATGGCGTGATACTTGAATCCCGTATCTATTCTGACGTTTCCATCGTGGATAAACGGCCCTACCTGCTCCAGGGGGAGATCGTAGCCGATATCGCGGTAAAAATCCCGGTACGAGGGATTGGTGGGATATCCCTGGTTTGATGACCAAACCCACGTCGCTGTGTAGACATCGCGAGGAAAAACAGCAACCCCCGCCTTTGTAGCGAGAGGTGCGTAAGTTCCCGTATCGGGAGAGGGCTCGCCAAAGAGAACCCCGTGGGCAGCCCCAACAAAATATTCGACCCCCGCATCGGCGAGAATCCGGTCAAGCCCCTCGTAATAGCCGCATTCGGGGAGCCAGAAGCCACGGGGCGGACGCCCAAAGTGCTTTGTATGACTCTCGACCCCCAGCTCCACCTGGCAACGAACCACCTCGGAATAGCTGCGGTAATTGGGAAGAAAGGCATGCGTGGCAGCCGTGGCGATCAGCTCAATGGTCCCCTTCCGGGCGAAGCGGTCAAAACCCTTGAGGATATTTCCTCCATACAGAGAATGAAGCTCTTCGCGGTCCGTGGTGTAACGGGAATGATACATGCGAGCCAGGGAATGAACAGCCGGTTCGCCCGCTGTCCGATCCAGTTCCTGCTCTGCCAGTTCAATGTTCTTGTCCAGGAAGCGCCCGTAGCGCTCCATCAGAAGAGGATCCTGGAGCATGAAACTCAAGGTAGGCGAAAAGCACATCGCCATGGGCGAAGGAATTCCTTCGGTATCAAGGCGGTGCATCATCCGCAACAAAGGAAGGTAGGTTTCGCTGATCGCCTCAAAGAGCCATCGCTCTTCCAGGAACGTTTCGTACTCAGGATGGCGTACCAAAGGCAAATGCGAATGAAGAATGAGGATAGATTTTCCCACGATAATGTTACTCCTGCGTCGACTGTGCAGCGTCGCTGCCGAAGGGACTCACTTCCAGATACTCCATACCGCAGAGCTCAAAGAGCGCCATCTGCTGGGGCGTCATCGCCTCGGGCATCACCGGCAAATGAGCCGCCGGGACGTACACTCGATTGGAAACAGCCAGAAGTTCCCGACGATGCTGGTTCAGCCCGATCAGCTGAATTCGATACGAAGTCTGTTGCCTGGGAATGTGTATGTACCAGCTTGAGTCACTCAGCTGCACAGGAATCTCAAAGGAGTCACGAATGATGATCTCCTGTTTTTCCCGCTCCACCTCAATAACCCGCAGGGAGATTCCGTCAAAACGGGAAGACTCACTGTACTCCCGTTTCTTCGCCGAGCTTAAATCCCAGTAAGCAAAGGCCCAGCGAGGATCCCTCAGCATCAGGGTTATTTTGTTTATCTCGTAGTCATCGGGAAGCTCAAAGCTATCCAGCTGCTCCCCTGTCAGAGGCGTATCGTCATCGTTGATCAGAGCAAACTTTTTTTGCTGAATTTGAACGGTAACACTGTTATTTTGTTCCCGATCCTCTTGGTTCTCAGCGATCAGATCCTGCAGCTCCTCGATAACCGATGAACGATCCGTATCCGGCCCAAGATCCAGCCCGTTCTGCTCTGCCAGGGTAAAAAGGGCTTGCAGGGACAGTTCTTCCAGGCGACGTCTAATCACGCAATCATCTCCAAAGAGATTACCGCATCATGGAAAAAGCATCGGGAAGTGTCAAGGGCCGGGCTGGGCAGACTGATCCTCCCGGACGGTAAAGCGCAGGGTTCTTCGCTGCAACGTCCGATCAAACCGCACCGCCTCCAGCACGAAGGCCCCCCGCCCAGGACGTGCGTCGAAGCGAAAAAGCTCAAAGCCCCCGGAGGGTTCTTCAAACCGATCAAGATCCCGGGGAAACACAAATCGTTGTTGTACTTTTTTCTCTCGCCCTTCAAGAAGGCGTATTTCCCACGGCAACCGTGAAGCATCAAGGCTTCCGGGAGGAATGCGCAAGACCACCTCTCCTTCCATCAAAGCCGAGGGGTGCACCGGATCTCCCTGCTGAACAAACTCAACCTGGGGCAAGCCGGTTTTTCCAAAGACTTCCGGCTCGGACCACAAAAGGCGGGGATTAACCTGATCCTGAAGAACTTCATCCCACAGAACTACATCGATCCAGGCAAGATGTTCCTCCTTGCCACTTCCCTGCCGGGGGAAGCCCTCGAGCGACCCTTCGCTAAAGTAGCCGGAAATAAACCCCTCCCGGTGCCGGATCGCCACAAAGTTCGCCTCCCGAGGTATAGCCGAGGTTCGAAGCGATTCTGTCCGGGGGGGGCTGGATCGAAAGATTACCTCTCCCGGAGCGATGGCCCGGAGGGCGTTGTCCCGGGAACGAGGAACCAGGCGATAGACAAATCCCGCTGCAGAATTTCCTTCTTCAAGATCAAAAGATCCATCCACAGGCCAGCCCCACCCCTCCTCAAGCGCCCCGGCAGGCGAAAGGACCAAAGCGAGAAGAAGAAGGCCCACAGTCACAATCATCGTGTCACCTCAAGCGCAAAGAAGCGATCGTTTCGCTCGACCACCAGAAGATCCTCTCCCGCTGCAGCAAAGCGGGCTCCCGGCACGGACCAGGCCACAGGTCCCCGGCGATCCTCTCGGGGGCGATCAAAGCCGGCAAGGGTCCACAAGGCCAGGGAGAGGCCCTGATCCTGTGCGGCGGCGACCAGGAGTTCTCCCCCCGCACCTGGGATCACCGCTGCAACAGCTCCCGCCATGGAAGCATTGCTATACCGAAGCTCATTGGCCTGACTGTCGAGAACAAGAAAGCGCTCCTTTAACCCGACCATCATCAGGAAATCACTCATCTCGTGAAATGCCAGAGGCTCCTTCACAGCCGCTTCAGGGGGGATCTCTTCCCGCATCCGGGGCTCCTTATCGCCATACCGAAAAAGCTCTACCATCTGGGGATCACGCCCACGAACAACCAGCACATGGGGAGTGTTTCCGGATATGAGCTTTATCCCGAATACCGGACCCATTGCGGAGGCTAAAAAGTACTGTTCCTCTTCGATTCCCTTGAAATCCAGCCGGTGGAACGATACTTCCCCAAAAAGGTCGCCCAGAACAGCAAACCCGAAATCTCCCTCATCCCCCCGACCAGGAAGTGCATCAAAGGCAGAAAGAGCCACTCTTCGGGGAAGATGGATTTTCCCTCCGTAGCGGCTGTCCCGAAGCGTTATCGTCCGCGTTGCGAACTGCGCGAGGATAGAGCCATACAAGCGGGGAACCCCCCGGCGCTCATGAAAGCTGACAGCTCCGGTTCGTCGGTTGGTGACAACCCATCGATCAGCAATCGTCCCCGCCTGATTTATATAAAAATCACCGGAACTTGAAAAAGCGCGATGGCGAATCGCCTTGGAGAGGATCTCTCCGTCAGGTTCGGAGAAAACGCCCAGAGTGCTTCGCCCGACAGCGAAAAGGCCCTTTCCAAAGGACCACCCTCCTGACTCGGACAGGGCTACCATCTCCTGAGAGATCACCCGATCCCAACGGATTCGCACCTGGAGCTCGTCACCTGCCGCACGAGGCACAACCAAGGCCACGGAAACTGCGGCCAGCCCGAGAAGAAGTATCCGTAAAACTGCTCCCACCAGAACTATCCCTTGCGCTTCCGCTGTTGCGCCTGGTTTTTCTCGTCGGCATCCATCTTCGCTTTCCAGACTTCCATCTTCTTCTTCACGTCCTCTGCTTTTTCAGCCTCTCCCAGGACTGTGTAGATGCGGCGCAAAGCAGCAAGAAAGGATATAGCCCTCTTGAAATCGTCGATACGGAGAGTGGAAAGCTCGTACTTCTCCCGGTATCGGTCGGCCGATTGGCTCAAGAGGTAGATGATCAGCTCCAGCATCCCCATTCGAGCCTGATACCCCTCTTCCTGAGGATCCATTCCAGCCAGAAAGGTCTTGAAATTCACCAGGTTCTTTGCTACCGCAGCGTAGCGCCCCTCGAGCTCCACAAAAGACCAGCGCCATTTTGAATTACGCCCGAAAGCATCTACAACCGACTGGATGGTAAAGCCCAATTTTCGTGCAAGCCGATAGCGATTCTCGTCGGAAATACCGTCAATCGACTCCAGAAATTCGGAATATTCCGAAAAAGGGAGATCGATGTGACTGGAGACGACTTCTTCCAGGTAAATCACCGACTGATAACAACTCTTTCGTGCGTCGTTGAGAAAGGCCTCATTTTTTACCCCCAGAAGGGTTACCGAGAGGGCATTCTGCAACAAGAAATAGGAGGCCATATTCAAGCGATCTTCCGCCAGCGTAAGGTACTTATAACTGGCCCCGCTCTGATCGCCTGCGATAACTTTGAGAAGACTCTTCTCACGCTGCAAAATCGCTTCAGCGGTATGCTTGTACTCTTTTATTCGCTCGAAGTACTGTTGCCGCGCTTCATTACTAATCTTTCCCATGAGCATCTCCCCGATAGCGGTCAAGCAGGGCGCGGGCGTGCTCCACACTGTGCGTCTCCTGGCCATCACCAGAGAGCATCCGGGCTATCTCTTGCACGCAATCCTGATCAGCGAGCTTCCGTGCGGAAATAATCGTACGATCGCCCTCTACATGTTTCTCCACCGCTATATGATTATCGGCACGAACAGCGATCGTCGCAAGGTGCGTAATGCAAATCACCTGGGTGTGGTCTGCCAGACTTCGCAAGTGGGCTGCCAGAGCCAGCGCCACCTGGCCTCCAATTCCCGTATCTATCTCATCAAAGACCAGCGTGCGCAGATCATCGCTACCGGCCAGGACCGTCTTGATAGCCAGCATTATCCGCGAGAGTTCTCCTCCCGAAGCAACCTGGGAAAGGGGACGGGGTTCTTCCCCGATGTTTGTGGAAATCAAGAATCGGATTCGATCAGCACCGTGGGGCCCACAGATGAGCCGGCCTGATTCACCTGTTCTGATCTGAACCGAGACGATAAATTCCGCCCGCCCCATGGCCAGCTCTGCAAGAACCTCCCGAATCTGTTTCTGCAGGCCTTGACCGGCCTCACTGCGAAGGGAGCTGAGTCGCCGGGCTTCCTGCCCAAGGCGTTGCTCCAGCAGAAGGATATCATGAGTCAGCTTTTCACGGCTCTCTCCAGCCTTTTCTATCTCGGCCAGAGAAACTCTTGCCTCCTCGGCGTAGCGCAAAACCTGCTCTTCCGTCTCGCCGTATTTCCTGAAGAGCCCCCGCAACAGACCCAGCCGTTCTTCTATCACATCCAGTCGGGCCGGATCATAAACCATTTGATCACGATACCCCGTCACCGACTGAAGAAGATCTTCCATCTCGTAGTAGGAGTTCTCCAGTCGTGAGGCCTCTCCCTCCAGGGATGGATCTATTCGGGCGGCAGCCGCAAGCTCGATCCTGGCTGTTTTGAGCTGTTCCACCAGGGAAGGTGTTCCCGCAAGAGAAGAATCAGTCAGGTGGCAGACTGCCTCAATGTGAGTTGCCAGTTTTTCGTACTGGACCAGTTTTGCTCTCTCTATCTCCAGATCGTCCCACTCGCCGGGACGTATTCCTGCCGATTCTATTTCCTGGAGCGAAAACTCGAGCATTTCAATTTCGCGCTGGCGATCTTTTTCCCGTTCTCTCAGACGTTGCAACTGCTGTTGCACATCTCCCAGACGGGAAAAATCCTCGCCGTACCGGGCCACGTCCGCTTCGATTCCCGCATAGCGGTCAACCAGGCGGCGGTGAGAACTCTCATGAAAGAGTGATTGGTGTTCATGCTGACTGTGTAAATCAAGCAGGAATCCGGCAAATTCCTCCAGATCACTCCGGGTCACAGGAACATCCTGCATATAAATCGTTCCGCGACCGGAGGTCTTCACGGTACGTCGAATCAGCACGACTCCCTCATCGGGGGCAATGTCGCGGGAGGAGAGCCAGGATGCACACTCAGTATGACCTGCCACATTGAATTCCCCCGCCACCATCGCTTCCTGAGCACCGGCACGAACCAGATCGGCCCCTCCCTTTCCGCCAAAGAGCAACGAGAGGGCACCCACGAGAATACTTTTTCCTGCCCCGGTTTCTCCTGTCAACACGGTGAATCCCGGGGTAAAATCCAGCTCAAGGTGCTCAACCAGAATAAAATTGCGGACTGTTATGCGCTCAATCATCCAAACCACCCGCCCAATTCAGTTTGCTTCGGAGGACTTCATAGAACGTTCTTCGATCGGAGCGAACAATCCTCGCCTTTTTCGGGCTGGCCCGCACGATTACGGCATCTCCCTGGACCAGAGGCGTCAGGGTCTGACCATCCACAGTCAGGGCAACCTCTGTCCGTTGCTCCTGCGCAATCGATATTTCCACCACTTCATCGGGAGGAATAACAATTGGTCGGTGAGACAGGGTGAACGGACAGATCGGATTGAGAATCATTGCCTCCATCTCAGGGTGGAGAATAGGCCCCCCTGCGGCAGCAGAATAGGCTGTTGAGCCCGTGGGAGTGGCGACCATCACCCCATCAGCTCGATAGACCCCCAGATACTGATCGCTTAAGCGAACCGTGAGCCGTATCATCCGGGATATGCCTTCCGAAGAAACAACGGCATCGTTCAGCCCCCGGAAGGCGCAGAGAGGCTTCCCCTCTCGCACTACTTCTACATCCAGCACCAGACGATCTCCGATATCGATCCCTCCAGCAAGATATCGTTCCAGAGCTTGCTGCCATTCGTCGTGACCAACTTCGCTGATGAAACCAAAATCACCCAGGTTCACCGGGAGAATCGGCACGTTGTGCCCGGCGAGGACCCGGCTTGCAAAAAGGACAGTCCCATCTCCACCCAGGGTTATAGCCAGATCGAAGCCGTCTTTTTCGGGGAGAGATGAGGACTCTCCCTCGTAAAGCACAACCAGGGCCCTCAACCCGCGGTGGATGCAATAGGATTCGATCTCACCAGCAAGTTCACGGGCTCCGGCTTTTGCGGTGTTGGCAATGACCAGCACCGATTGGATTGGGTCTTTCACTGGCATACTCCCCTGCAGTTCAGTACGGGTGCGCGAAGGAATGCAGCTTGTCCCGCGCCGATTATTCTCGCAACAATACAATGCACAGAATGAGCAGGCGGTCAGGGAAGCGTAGCGAGAACGCGTTCAATCCGCTCCTGGTCAGCCTTGCTCAATGTGGGAAAGAGAGGAAACAGAACCATTCGCCCCGCCAAGGAAAGGGCGTGAGGATACCGTTCCAGAACCGTCCCGGATTCAGAGTCGGCTTCAGGAGGCTCCTCCCGGGAGGTGTCGGCATCGGAGAGGGCATTCAAAATGGTCTCCTGGAAGGCGCGGATCACTGTCACCCCGTGAGTTCGTGCGTAGTGTTCCACGTCCCGGGGCGAGCTTTCCACCAGCACGGGAAGCGCAAAATAGACGTTTTCGCCCTCTCCCGGCTGCACGGGCAGAGAGTGGCGAGTTCGCTGCAGTGTTCGCATGAATCTTCGAGCCAGCTCTCTGCGACGTTCTATGAACGTCTCGAGCTGTTTCATTTGAGTGAGCCCCAAGGCGGAGTTCATGTCGGGAAGAGGCAGATCACCCGACTCCCCGTTCACGGCGCTATTCAGGGCCGAGACCCGGCGAGTGTTACTTGTAGCAACCACCGCCCCGCCTCCTGCAGTAATGATATGATCCGGCTCAAGACCGATTATGGCAAGTTCGCCCACACTGCCGGCCATGACGCTCCCCGTGTTTCCCCCGAGCCCCTCCGATACGTCCTCGATAAGGGGAATCCCAAGTTGGGAGAAGCTTTCCAGATCGGCCACGAACCCCAACCGAGTGTCAACGTAGATTGCATCCAGGCGGAATATCTCATAATCCACGTTCAGGGGAGAAGGAAGAAGAGGGACTTCCTTTTGTGTGTCCAGGAGCACCGCTTCAAAGCCCATTAGCTCTATTTGACGACGAACTGCTTCCGGCGCCAGGACGGAACAACCGATTCGCGCCCCTGCAGGCAGAGTCAAGGCCGTGAGAGCCGCGCGAAAGGCCAAACCCCAGCTACGCAAGGACACCCCACTGCGACGGTTGAGATACTTGGCCAGCTTCTGTGAAAACTCGCTTGCCAAGACGCCCGAACCGATGGAGTCTTCGGCAAGCCGTGTGAGGACCGCATCCATGTCAGCCCGTCTGATAGTAGGTCGAAATGTGGGAATCATGAGAATTGATCTCTTGTTTACCGGGCTATCGTTTCCAGCTGAGCCAGTTCACGCATATTGAAGAGCCTGTCGATATCAAGAATAATCAGGTATCCCTCTTCACGGGCCACGACACCCTCGATGTATTCAGCTCCAATTCCCGAGATCATTTGTGGTGGCTGCTGAATTTCGCCGGCGCTCACCGTGAGAACCCGGGATACTTTATCGATGATGATCGCCACGTGCATTCCCGCCACCCGGATGATCAGAAAACCCCGCAGGAGTTCATCGTCCTCGTCGGCGGCGACACGGGCGAGATGAAAACGCTTGTGCAGGTTTATTACCGGGATGATCTCACCGCGAAGATTAAAGATGCCTTCCACATAAGCCGGCGAATTCGGTATCGGGCGAACCTCTTTGGTTTCCTCAATACTTTTCACCTGCATAATGTCGATCCCATAGTACTCAGCACCAAGCTGAAATGTCACTAACTGTAGTTCGTCGTTATGATCGCTCATGAAATCCTTCCATACCCAGCATAGCGCCCCAACCGATGGTTGGCAAGTCGGTAGCTGACGATTTCCGGGAACTCTTCGCTCAGAGCAGATTTTCCAGGATCGCTCTCTCGGAAAAAGCGAGCTTTTGGTGCCGATTTGTCGTTTTACTCCTGCGCCAGTCACGGTACCACTGTAATTTGCAGCACGCTCACTTCGTTCGGACGTCGGCGCGTTCCTCGGGACCTTGTCCCTGCGGTACGCGCCTGGCACGGTCGTCGCCTTCCATCGAGTTCTTTTTGTATCCCCAGGCCCCTGCGGTTCCTGGGGATACAAAAAAAAACGTCTGGCGACGACCTACTCTCCCACCTTGCGGCAGTACCATCGGCGCGAGAGGGCTTAACTTCCGTGTTCGGAATGGGAACGGGTGGG